>NZ_JAGBIX010000062.1:0-35693 GCF_017934775.1 Kandleria sp.
TAAATCTTTGTCGTAAGGGGCGGTGTCAACCGTCCCATGATGCGACCCCACGGAAGTTACACCGACAAAATGTAGGAGTTATTGCAACGAACTACAGGGGAGTCGCAAGCCACGTACCTTTAGGTGCGTGGTAGTTGACAAGGGAGCTTATTATGTTTACAAATGTGTTTTATAGGTTTTCTAAATATAACAGAGTAAAAAATATTACCATCTATGTTCCTGATGATGCGAGTGAAGAAAAGCGTTATCCGGTTCTTTATATTAACGATGGTCAGAATGCTTTTTTTGATGAAAATTCATACATGGGAGTATCATGGGGATTTTATGATTATGTAAAAGAACATGGGGATTGCTGTATCATGGTCGCCATTGACTGTGTTTTTGATGAAATAGGACGTATGGATGAATATGGTCCATGGAAAGTGAAGCGTTCTATTAGAAAAAAATTGCATATAGAAGAGAAGACAGGCGGTCAGGGAGATGACTATGTGAAATGGATCATCAATGAATTAAAGCCATTTATTGATGATAACTATCCTACTATAAAGCATGATTGTGCAATGGTAGGTTCTTCGATGGGAGGCGTCATTACTGCCTATGCCTGCTTTGCTTATCCGAAGGTTTTTAAGAAAGGGGCAGCTCTTTCAACAGCCTTCTTTATTTATCCTCATGAATTTAAGCGCTTACTAAAAAGAGCTGATCTTTCTTCATCTTCTTTCTATTTTGATTGTGGTGATGAAGAAGGACATGAAGATAGTCAAATGAGTCAGATCTATATTGAATCACAAGATGCAATTAGAGCACAGCTTAAGAATAAGAAAGGAAACTTCGCGTATCATTTCTTTACGCATACGACTCATAATGAAGAAGCTTGGCGCAAGCGTGTGCCGCTCTTTATGCATTTTTTATTTGAGGAGGATCATCATGTATAAGCTGGTCTTATCAGATTTAGATGAAACATTGATAGTCAATCACCGTGTTCCAGAATTTAATCGGAAGGCTGTATTGAAGGCTAGAGAAAAAGGTGTTAAGTTTGTAGTCTGTACAGGAAGAAGTCAAATGATGATTGATGATATTCTTCGTGATCTTTCTACTTATGATCAAAAAGAAGAATATTCTATCTGCTTTAACGGAGGATTGGTGATGGAGAATAAGAATAAAAGAATTCTTCATTTTCACCCACTGGATTATAAGAAAGCAGAGATTATTCATAGAGAAGGAATAAGAAGGGGTCTTTGTATTATCTTGTTTACCATTGATCATTGTTTTCTTATTCATCCTATTGAAAGTGAAATACAAAGAAAAATTGCTCAGAAGGCAGCTTATACTATCATCGAAGATGATGATTTTACACGCTTTAAGGACAAGAAGATTGCGAAGATTCTTCTTGTAAAAGATGATATGGATTATCTAAAACAATTAAGAGATGAAGTTGGTCCCCTTGTAGAAGGAGTAGAACTCTCATTTTCTTCTAATCGCTATATGGAATGTACTAGCGAAGGGGTTAATAAGGGAGAAGGACTAAGATGGCTGGCTGATTATCTGCATATAGATATTAAAGATACCATTGCGATTGGTGACAATTACAATGATGTCACAATGCTTGAATGTGCTGGTATTGGTGCTTGTGTTTCTAGCAGCAATGATGATATTAAGGCTATTTCTGATTATATCTGTCAACATGATTACGGGGATGGCGCAGTCAAGGAAGTATTAGAAAAATTTATTTAAGGAGAATGTGTATGGCATACAAGTTGGTAGCGATGGATCTAGATGAAACATTGCTTAATGATGATCATGTAGTTCCCGAAGAAAACTTAAAATGGATTCGTAAAGCCAGAAAAGATTATGGCGTGCGATTTGTGGCAGCGACAGGAAGAGGATTCTGTCAGATTGTACCGGAATTAAAACAGCTTGGCATTTATGATGCTAAAGATGAATATACACTTTCTTTTAATGGTGGTGCCATTACTGAAAATAAAGATAATAGAATGATTTCCTGGAGGGGGCTTTCTTTTGATAAGATGAAAGAAATTTTTACCTTCGGATTAACTAAGGATGTCTGTATTCACGTTTATACTGATACGACCCTTTATGTCTACAATTTAAGTGAAGATGAAAAGGAACGTTTAACTAAACAGAAGCTTGGAGAAGTCTATCCTAAAGAGAATAGTGTCGATTTTTTAAAAAATGAAAAAATTGCTAAAATTCTATTTCAGAATGTGAATGTAGATTATCTTAAATCATTAGAAAATGAAATTATGCCCATTACAAAAGGATATTGTGAAATAAGCTATTCTTCAAACCGCTATATGGAATTCAATGCCAAAGGTGTAGATAAAGGTAGCGGTCTTAGAGAACTTGCGGAAAAGTTAAATATTTCTATTGAAGAGACGATAGCTGTGGGTGATAATTATAACGACTTAGCCATGCTGAAGGCGGCGGGATTGTCAGTAGCTGCACAAAATGCGGTGGATGAAGTCAAGGATATCTGTGATTATGTAACGATAGCCGATAACAATGAAGGAGTTATTGCGGAATTAATTCGTAAATATATTTATCATGAGAACATTTGAAAAAATTATTAATGAAGAATCTCAGCAGTCTTATTTTAAGACACTTAAAGCATTCGTTGATCGTGAGTATGAAGAAAAGACCATCTTTCCACCACGTGATGAAATATACAGTGCTTTTCGCTATGCTGATTATGAAGATATAAAGGTCGTGATTATTGGGCAGGATCCCTATCATGAACTGCATCAGGCAAACGGCTTGGCTTTTAGTGTAAGCAAGGAAGTGAAGATTCCACCTTCACTAAGAAATATCTATAAGGAAGCTATGCAGGATGTTGGCATTCCAGAACCCCATTCTGGTGATTTAACACCATGGGCTAAACAAGGAGTGCTTCTTATTAATACTGTATTGACAGTAGAAGAAGGAAAAGCTAACGCTCATAAGGGGAAAGGCTGGGAGATTTTTACTGACCATATTATTGAAAAGATGAATGAAAGAGAAAAACCTTTGGTTTTTATCTTATGGGGAAGACAGGCCCAAAATAAAGCAGGCATGATTGATTCACGTCATTGTGTAATCAAGAGTGCTCATCCCTCACCGCTAAGTGCTTCACGTGGTTTCTTTGGTTCTAAGCCATTCTCACGTGCTAATGCATTTTTAGAATCAATACAGGTTGAACCGATTGACTGGAGGATAGAATAATGTTTAATAATATTAAAGACGCTGTGGCTTACATCGAGTCAAAAAGAAATAAAAGAACTGTTGATCAATTTAGAGATACTTTACGTTCTTTAGAAATTAATATGAAACAGCATAATATGATTCATGTTGCTGGAACAAACGGGAAGGGATCAACGGTCAATTATCTGCGTGCTATTCTCAATGCCAATGGGTATCGTGTAGGGACATTTACTTCTCCTTACCTAAAGAAACACAATGATCGCATCTGTATTGATAATGAGCCAATCAGTGATGAAGATTTACTCAAGTATATCAATAAATACTATGATGTAATTGAAAAAGAAGATATGTCGATGTTTGAAATTGATACGATGATATGTCTTGCTTATTTTCAAGATCAAGAATTAGATTATCGTATCATTGAATGCGGTATTGGGGGAGAACATGATAAGACCAATGTCATTGATCCAATTATCTCTGTTATTACCAATATCGGATTGGATCATATGGATACAATCGGTCCTTCTCTTTATGATATTATCAATGAGAAGATGGGTATTATTAAGCCCGGTCAGCTTTTTATCACATCTGAAATCTCAGGTACTGTTTTAGCGAGATTACAGGAACAATGTGATGCGATGGATGCCCGTATGATCGTTGTGCCAGAATATGAGATTTCTGGTTATCCATTCTATTTTGTTTATCGTGATATGGAGTTTACTTTAAAGAATCAGGCTGCCTATCAGGTAACAAATGCAAGATTGGCTTTAACGATTGTCAATCAGCTTATTCGCGTAAATCCTGAAGCGACTGTATCAGCGGTAGAGAACACCATCTGGGCAGGTCGTTTTGAAACAATAGAACGAGATGGACACACTTTCATTATTGATGGTGCACATAATATGCCAGCAATTGATGCCTTGATGAAAACATTGAAATTCTACAAGGATAAAAAGGCGTGTATTGTGTATGCAACACTTCGACAAGAGCAGGCAACATTGATGGTTTCGAAGCTTGAAGAACTAGGCTTGCCTTTAATCATGACTTCATTTGAAGATGAACGTATCGTGGACTTAAGTCACGTAGAAATAGACGAAAATGTTTCATATATAGATGATTTTAAAGTGGCCCTTGAAAGTGCACAAGAAAATTACGAAATTGTATTTGTGACCGGATCACTGCATTTTATTTCTCAGGTAAGAGCTTTTCTAAAGGAGAACTAGAGTTAATCTAGTTCTTTTTTCATTAACATTACATTTGTAATAAATTTTAATAATATGAAAATGAACCTATCATATCATTTTTTATTGTGATAAAATGAAATAGTAGGTAAGCGATTTCAAGTAAACAGGAGGAATGAAAAATGGGAAAAGAATTAGTTGCAATGATTCTTGCTGGAGGCCGTGGCTCTAGATTAAAAGCCTTAACAGCAAAAGTTGCAAAACCAGCCGTTCATTTTGGCGGAAAATATCGTATTATCGACTTTCCTTTGAGTAACTGTGCCAACTCAGGGATTGATGTAGTCGGTGTTTTGACACAGTATGAATCAGTTGAATTAGGTTCATATGTCGGTGTTGGAACAAAATGGGGATTAGATGGCAATAGCAGTGCTGCTGCAATTTTACCAGCTCGCGAGAGAGACGAAGTTGGTGCTACATGGTACGCTGGTACAGCTGATGCCATTGCACAGAATATTGAATTCTTGGATGCTTATGATCCAGAATATGTATTGATCTTATCAGGGGATCATATTTACAAGATGGATTATGATGAAATGTTAGCGGCACATAAAGAAAAAGGTGCTGACTTAACTGTTGCGGTACTTAATGTATCAATGAAGGAAGCAAGTCGTTTTGGTATTATGAATACTAATGATGACCTTTCAATCTATGAATTCGAAGAAAAGCCTGAGAAGCCTAAATCTACATTAGCTTCAATGGGTATCTATATCTTTACTTACAAACAGTTAAGAAAATATTTGAAGGCAGATGCGAAGAAGAAAGATTCACATCATGACTTTGGTATGGATATTATTCCAGCTATGCTTGCGGATAACAAAAAACTATTTGTATATGAATTCAAGGGTTACTGGAAGGACGTTGGAACTGTTGAATCATTATGGCAGGCAAACATGGACTTATTGCATGATACAGAATTAGATCTTTATAATATCAAGAAAGATTGGAAAATCTATTCTGAAGATACTTTAGCTAAACCACAGCTTATTGGTTTAGATGCTAAAATCAAGAATTCCCTTGTTACTCAGGGATGTATGGTTGATGGTGAAGTAGAAGGATCAGTTCTTTTCAATAATGTAAGTGTTGGAGCCACTGCAAAAGTTGTTGATTCTGTCTTGATGCCAGGGGTTCTTGTCGAGGAAGGTGCTGAAGTGTATAAGGCAATCATCGATGAAAATGTGATCATTAAAGCTGGTCAAGTGATTAATAAAGAAGCAAAGGAAGTTGCTCTTGTCAGCAACAATGATAGGGGGTAAGCAAGATGGCAAAAGTAGTAGGACTTGTCAATTTACATTCAAACGTTGATTTAAAGGGATTGACTGAAAGAAGACCTGTAGCCTCTGTTAGCTTCCTAGGTCGTTATGGAATTATTGATTTCGTGCTTTCTAACTTCTCTAATTCACAGATTGATAATGTAGGGATCTTGATTAAAGAGAAACCTAGATCATTGTTTAAACATTTAAGCAATGGCAATGCATGGAACTTTAACTCTAAACGTGGTGGTGTGCAGCTTTTATACGATGAAAAGTTTGCAAATAATAATATGTACAACCACGATATTAATAATATTCTTGAAAATATCGCTTTCATCGAAAAAAATAAGCCTGATTATGTAGTAATCTCTCCTGCCCATATCATTACAACAATGGACTTTAGTGAAGCTATCAAGGCACATAGTCAATCTGGTGCTGAAATTTCTATTGTCTATAAGAAAATCAAGAATGCGAATGAAACATTCATTGGTTCTGATTTCTTAAAAGTTAAAGATGGTGTTGTACAGGCAATTGATAAGAATAAAGGAAATATTAAGAATCGCGCTATTTCTTTGGAAACTTATATCTTCAATACGAATGCATTAATTAAATTGTTGAAGAAAGCACAAAAAGTATCGACATTCTTTGATTTAAGAGATATCTTATCTTATGTATTGGATGAAAAGAAAATCAATGCATATGAATTTAAAGGGTTCGCTGCAATCATTGATTCATTTGAAGCTTACTTTAAAGTATGTCAGAGTTTCTTGAATATTGATGTTTCTACAAAAGTATTTAAGAATAACTGGCCAATCTTTACAAATACAAATGATACACCACCAACAAAGTATTTAAAGAATGCAGATGTTCAGAATTCATTTGTAGCTAATGGTGCTGTTATTGATGGTACTGTTTCAGGATGTATCATTGGACGTGAAGTTTCAATTGGCAAAGGTGCTGTTGTTAAGAACAGTATTATCTTCTCTGGTGCTAAAGTTGAAGCTGATGCAGTGCTTGAAAATGTCATTGTAGATAAGGATGCACGTATTAAAAAGATTAAGAAATTAAAAGGATCTGCAGATGAACCACTGTATGTAAAAGAAGGAGACGTTGTTTAATGAGAATTGTATTCGCTGCTGGGGAAGCTCAGCCCTTCATTAAATCAGGAGGTCTTGCGGATGTCATTGGATCATTGCCAAAATCTTTAGCTCAAAAAGGTCATGAATGTTATGTTATTTTACCAAAGTACGCAGACTTGAAAATGTCTGATCGTTTAGAGTATGTGACAAACTTCTACTTATGGGTCGGATGGAGACGCTGCTATTGTGGTGTTTTCAAGGCTGTGGTAGATGGTGTTACTTATTTCTTTGTAGATAATGAACAGTATTTCAAGAGACCAGGACTTTATGGTTATGATGACGATAATGAAAGATTTGCATTCTATGACTTTGCTGTATTGGAATGTTTATCTCGTCTGGATATTATGCCAGATATTCTTTCATTGCATGATTGGCAGGCTGCCATGATTGCACCGCTTTATAAAGAAAAATATTGTTATTACAATTTCTATGGTGGCGTAAAGGTGACTTTCACAATTCACAATATTGCCTACCAGGGAAAATGTGATCCAACGCTATTGCAGGATCTGTTTGGTTTAGATAATTATCTTTACTACAATGGAAATGTCAGAAATGATGGCTGCATGAATATGATGAAAGCAGCTATTGTATATGCTGATGCAGTAACAACTGTTTCTCCTACATATGCCAACGAAATATTGACAGATGCTTATGGAGAAGGATTACAGAGCATTCTTTCTATGAGAAGACACGATCTTTATGGTATCTTGAATGGAATCGATTATGACTTAATTAATCCTGCAACAGATCCAGATATCGCATTCAACTTTGATGCGACTGATGTAAAAGAGAAGAAGAGAGAAAACAAGATGGCTCTTCAAAGAGAAGTAGGTCTACCAGAAAATCCTGATATACCGCTTATCGGTATTGTTACAAGATTAACATGGCAAAAAGGACTTGACCTTATCATCAATCAGTTCGAAGAACTAATGAATAGAGATGTACAGGTTGTCGTACTTGGTGCAGGTGATGCGAAGTATGAAGAACCACTCAAAGGTTTTGCTGGCTATCATAATGAAAAGTTCTCTCTTAATCTAAAATATGATGCTGGATTGGCACAGCGTATCTATGCCTCTTCAGATATCTTCCTGATGCCTTCACTATTTGAACCATGTGGTTTATCACAGATGATGGCATTGCGTTATGGCTCAGTACCAATTGTACGTGAGACAGGAGGACTTAAAGATTCTGTTGAATCATTTAATGAATATGATCAGACAGGTACAGGCTTTAGCTTTACAAACTATAATGCCCACGAAATGATGTATATCATTGATTATGCACTTCGTATCTATAATGAACACAGAGATATGTGGGATGGCATTGTACAAAGAGCTATGGCTTCTAAACTTGACTGGGATCAGTCATCAGATGAATATCTAAGAGTCTTTGAATCATTGTTATACTAATAAGACAGGGCTTATGGCCCTGTCTTTTCATGAAAGGATTATTATGAAGTACTATTATAATGATCATATATTAACGTGGCCAGATCATTTTGTGATCTGTGATGAAGATGGCAATCAAGTATTTGAAGTATCATGTAAGCTCTCGATAGGACATGTGATGACCATTTCATCAAGTGAAGGAAAACGTGTCCTCTCAGACACCATTTCCTCCTGGTTGCCTGCTTTTAAGATTTCAGAAGAAGATAAAGAGATAGGTGTCATGAAAAGAGTCTTTAGTTTGCGTTTTGAGAAATATGACTTCTTGTTTCATGGATTATATGTTCGAGGAGACTTTCTTGATTCTAACTACGATATCATGAAAGCAGGGCAGTGCGTTGGTCACTACGAAGTTGTGAATAATCGTATTATCATCAATACTGATGACTTGGATGTCATTACTTTTGTATTAGGTATTGAAGCATTAAAAAGTTTAAGATAAAAAAATAGCAGTATAAACTGCTATTTTTCATCTACAACCTGGAAAATCAGGAATTTAAGATATGATGAGTTTTCATCACCCCAAAGAATAGGATGATCAGGAGACTGCTGACGGCATTCTACTTGTCTTAATCTCTTATGTACTGACTTAGCAGCTTGAGCGATGGCTTTCTTGAAGTTTTCTTCATCCATGAAATGTGAACATGTACAAGTTGCAAGATATCCACCATCCTTGACAAGCTTTAAGCCACGCATATTGATTTCACGATATCCCTTGATCGCATTCTTGATTGAACTTCTTGACTTCGTAAAAGCAGGTGGATCAAGAATTACAACATCGAATGTTTCATTCTTTTCTTCAAGTTCAGGAAGGAAATCAAAGACATCATGACATTCAAACTTAACAGTATTTTCTAAATGATTAAGTTTAGCATTCTCACTGGCAAGACTGACCGCTAATTCAGAAGCGTCAACACCAAGTACACTCTTTGCTCCAGCAATACCAGCGTTAAGGGCAAATGTACCGATGTATGTGAAACAGTCCAATACTTTAGCATCTTTTACTAGTGACTGAATAGCTAGACGGTTGTATTTCTGATCAAGGAAGAAACCTGTCTTTTGTCCGTTTTCTACATCAATCATATATTTGACATTGTTTTCAGTGATCATAAAGCGTGTTTCAAATGGTTCACCAATAAACCCTTTAACACGTTCTAATCCTTCTTTTTTACGTTCCTTGGCATCACTTCGTTCATAGACTCCACGGATGATTATGTCATCTTCTTTAAGAATATCTTTTAATAAATCAATAAGAAGAAGCTTGTAGGCTTCCATACCAAGAGTAAGGCACTGAATTACAAGGATATCTTCAAATTTATCAATGGTGATGCCAGGCAAAAAATCAGCATCTCCAAAGACAATACGACAAGAAGATGTATCGACAGTTTTCTTTCGATATTCCCATGCGTTAGCTAAGCGCATTCTGAAGAACTCTTCATCGATGTTAGTGTCTTTTCGAGTAAGCAGACGAACTCTGATTTTTGAATTCTGATTGATGTATCCAATTCCAAGAGGATAATGGTTGAATGCTTCTACTTTAACAAGAGCACCATTCTTAAAATGCCCTTTAATAGTATCTATTTCATTATCAAAGACCCATAGTCCTCCTTGTGATAAAGTACGTCCTTCACCTTTTTTTAATGTTACTACTGTATTAATACTCATGCGTATCTCCCTTCTTTCAAATCGATTATACATGATATCTTTAAAAAACAAAATGATTCTTGTGTTTTGCTTGTCACAAGCTAGTGAATTTGGTATATTGAAATTAAATTAGAAGTAAGAATGAAAAAATGGGATATACAATAGAGAGAGCTAACTGGTGAAAATGCTCGTATTGAATATTTTGGATGCCCTTGCTTGAGTCTTTTTAAAAGAAAGAACGTGCTACTTGCGTTAAAAGTATGAGCTATGGTAAGGTGGACTATCTTTGCCATATGCTCTTTTTATTAGGAGGAAAATAACATGAAAGTTTTTAATTCGTTGACAAATAAGAAGGAAGAACTCACTCCCCTTAAAGATGGACAAGTATCAATGTATGTATGTGGACCAACTGTCTACAACTATGTTCATATTGGAAATACAAGACCGATGATCACATTTGATTTATTAAGACGTACTCTTGAATATCTAGGAGAAAAAGTTATCTATGTTTCAAATTATACTGACGTAGATGACAAGATCATCAAACAGGCTAAAAAAGAAGGGGTCAGTGAAAAAGAACTGACTGATAAGTACATTAAGGCATATGAAGAAGTAAGAGATGGTCTTCATCTTTTAACACCAAGCTATACGCCAAGAGTTACTGAAACGATGGATAAGATCATCCATTTTATTGAAGTGCTAATTGAAAAGGGATATGCCTATGAAAAAGATGGCGATGTCTACTTTAGAGTCACTAAGATTCCTAGCTATGGAGAATTGTCAGGAATCAAGGTAGAAGATCTGATTCAGGGTGCTAGTGAACGTACTTTAACTGAAGATGATAAGAAAAAAGAATCATCATTGGATTTTGCTTTATGGAAAAAGACAGATGAAGGTATTCAGTTTGATTCACCATGGTCAAAAGGGAGACCAGGATGGCATACAGAATGTGTTGTAATGATTAATGATATATTTGAAGAAGGACATATCGATATCCATGCTGGAGGACATGACTTAAAGTTCCCTCATCATGAAAATGAGATGGCACAATCTGTCGCTTACAGTGGACATCATATCGCAGATACATGGATGCATAACCAGATGATCAATATTAATGGAGAAAAGATGTCCAAGTCTTTAGGTAATGTACTTTGGGCTAAAGATCTATTAAATGAGTTAGGATGCAATGTGTATAAATGGTTAATGTTATCAACGCATTATAGAAATCCACTTAACTTCACTGATGAAGTATTAAACAATGTAAAAAAAGAAGTCGCAAAAGTGGAAAATGTTGTGAAGAGTGCTTCATTGTATTTAGCAGTTAATCATGTAGAAAAAGAAGAAGCACGCAAAGAAACAGTTGACCATATGGTAATGGCATTAGCTGATGATTTAAATTCATCATTGGCATTAACAGAAATTCTTGATCAGGTCAAAGTATTGAACCAGGTCATGAGAACAAGAGAAAAAGATAATGCGGCTATTGCTAAAGAATATGCGACATTAATGAAAATGACTGATGTCATGGGATTTGCTTTTAAAGGCGTTGAATTAAGTGAAGAAGATATTGATCTTTACAATGAATGGAATGCCTATAAGAAAGAAAAGAACTTTGAAGAAGCTGATCGTGTGAGAGGGTTATTGATAGAAAGAGGTATTCTTTAATGAGACCTGAACTTCTCAATGCATTAACACTCGCTTATCTTGGAGATGCTATTTTTGAAGTCTATATTAGAGAATATTTAGTCATTGAAAAACAGATTGTAAAGCCTAATGACTTGCAGAAAGCAGCGGTGGATTATGTTAGTGCCTATGCGCAAGCAGGCTTTATGAAAGCAGCTATGGAAAATGGCTGGCTTACTGATGAAGAGATATCAATCTATAAGCGAGGAAGAAATACTAAGGGTCATGGGGCCAAGAATAAGAAGACGATTGTTCATAATCAGTCTTCTGGTTTTGAAGCTATTATTGGTCATCTTTATCTTGAAGAAAGACATGATCGTATTAAGGAAATTGTCAATTTCTACAAAAAGTGGGTCGATTTCGACAAAAATCAATCATAAGAAACAAAGAGGTGTAATATGAAAGAGTGGGTTTATGGCAGAAATACTGTCAGAGAATTATTAAAGAATGGAAAGGTTAGTCAGATTCTTATTCAGAAGAATACGAATAAGGATTTGATGGATCTTTGCAAGAAATATAAAAAGACATTCAAGATGAGTGATAAAAAAGAATTGAATGACTTGGTTGGCCACGTTGTCCATCAGGGTGTAGCTGCGCTTGTAGAAAGCTACGATTATGCCAGCTTGGATGAGATTCTTTCATCTATCCCAGAAGGGAAAGCACCTTGTCTTCTTATGCTAGATGGTTTAGAAGATCCACATAACCTTGGCGCTATTTTGAGAACCTGTGATGCAGTTGGTGTAGATGGCGTTATCATTGGTAAGAAGAGAAGCGTTGGCTTGACATCAACTGTCGCAAAGGTTTCAACTGGTGCTATTGATCATGTGAAGGTAGCTCAGGTGACAAACTTGACAAGAACTTTAGATGAACTTAAAAAGATGGGATACTGGGCTGTTGCTTGTGAAAATGAACGTGCTCAGGACTATCGCCAAGTTGATTATAATATGCCGCTTGTATTGGTCATCGGTTCAGAAGGAAGCGGTATTTCAAGATTAGTTAAGCAAAATTGTGATATCAATGTCGTATTGCCGATGGTAGGACATGTCACATCGCTTAATGCCTCTGTTGCTACAGCGGTGCTTTTATACCAGGTCTATAATTCACGTCACCCATTATAATAAAGGGGGATTTGTTATGGATAATGCTGAAGTGCAAGAATTAATTTATTTATCAAGATGTGGAAGTGCTTTAGCTATGAGGAACATTTATGCGTATTATTATCGCATAATGATTAAAATTGCACATCGTATCTATGCGAATCAATGTAGAGTCATGGATTATGATGACTTGATTCAGATTGGTACATCAATCTTTAAGAATGTGCTATGCAGCTATCGATTAGATGGTGGTGCTAAGTTTAATACGTACGCGAGTGTATGCTGTACAAGAAGAATGCAAAGTGCCATTAAGTCACAGGTAAGACGTCTGTCTTATCTTTCGTTAGATGAGCAATATAAGGATTCATCACGTACATTATTTGATATTGTGGCAGATGGATCTGGGGATTATTCACCAGAAGGACAGTGTCATAAAGAAGAAATGAAGCTTTGTATTCGTGAGTGTCTGTCCCATGTTTCTAAGCGAGATCGCTATATATTTGAAATGGTGAGAATGGGCTATAGTGAAGAGGAAGTTTCACGTCAGCTTCATGTTCCAATTAAGACAGTCTACAATGCCATGTATCGTGTCAGCAAAAAATTGAAGAGCAGCTTATCTCTAGAAAAGAGATATATGAAAAAAGATGTGATGTAATCAATTGAATTTATAAAAGTTATTTGACTCTTACATGTTTATATGATAAATTATAGTGGCTAAGGAGCGGATTATGAGAGAAAAAGTCATTTTAGTATGTACTGAGTGTTTATCTCGTAACTACAGTGTATATAAGAATAAACGTACAAACGTTGAAAGATTGGAATTAAAGAAATATTGTAAGAGATGTGGAAAACATACTCTTCATAGAGAATCTAAATAACAAGGAGGGGACTCTATGGACGCTAAAACTAAGGAAGAAAAGAAAGAGCTTAAAGAGAAGCTAAAAGCGGAACGTAAAGAATTACGTGCAGCTAAGAAGCTTGAAAGAAAAAGAGCTCTAGCTGAATCCATTGATGAGGATCCATTAAAATTAAAAGACTGGTGTTCTTTAAAAGGTATTCGTGAAGAAATCAAGAAAGTACATTGGTTAAGTAAAAAAGAGCTTGCTATTGATAGTGGGGTAGTACTCGCATTTACAATTGTTTTAGGATTGTATTTCTACGCAAGCGATGCAATTATTGCATTAATCTTAAAAGCATTGGGGTTAAATTAATATGGCAGATATCAACGACGAAGGAAGAATGTGGTATGTCGTAAATACCTATTCTGGACATGAAAACAAAGTTAAAGAAAATCTAGAAAAAAGAATTGAATCAATGGGATTACAGGATGTATTGTTCAATATTCTTGTTCCTACACATCCTGAAACTGTTGTAAAGAATGGTAAAAAGGTTAATGTAGAAAAGAACCTTTGGCCAGGTTATGTTCTTGTAGAAATGGTTATGACAGATGAAGCTTGGTATGTTGTAAGAAATACACCAGGTGTTACTGGATTTATCGGTTCAAGTGGGGGAGGAGCTAAGCCATTCCCACTAGCTAAACATGAAATCGATCCAATCTTAAAGAAGATGGGAATCCAGACAGCTAAGCTTGAAATCAATTTCGAAGTTGGCGATGAAGTTAAGATTCTTTCTGCACCATTCGCTGGAATGAGCGGTAAAGTAGAAGCAATCGATGTAGAAAAAGAAAGAGCTACTGTATTAGTAGACTTCTTAGGTAACCTTACTCCAACTGAATTGGATTTGGTTTCATTAGAAAAAGTAGAATTATAAAAAAGAGTTCGCAAAGAACTCTTTTTTTGTTAATCATCTTCTTCTAATTCAATAATAACACCACTGTAGGCATCAATCTTAAACTCATAGATTTTATTATTATGCCTTAATTCTCCTTCATAGATAAGAATGCCATCCTCCTTATCAATTTCTAATGAGATAATGGTAGAAGAAGGCAATCTTTTTAATAAAAGATTGCTTACTTCTTCTTTCGACAACATTTTAGATTGCTTATTATTTTCAGTTTTCACTTCTTCGCTAGGAACAGTAGGAGTAATGGAAGCTCTGCCGACTATGAAGGATAGCGTGGCAATAATGACCATAAGAGAGATAATCAATAACTTCTTGATCATAAATATTAATCAATGTCTACTTCAATAATTTTTCCAGTTTTCGCATTAATAGTAACCTCGTACTCAATGCGTCCTTTAATAAGCTCTACTTCATAGACAAGTGTACCTTTCTCTACTTCAAGTTTTACCTTTCGTAAGCTGGCATTAGGAATTCTCTTTTTCGCAATGCTGACGGCTTTGTCTTTTGAAATGATGGCAGATGTCGTCTTTGTCGCAAAGAAGTTTTTTGTATAGCCCTGAACTTTTCCACTCTGGGCGTTAACATCAGCGGTGGCAGTATATTTCTTATGCTTAAAGCTTACACGATAAATACGACCATCATCTCTTGTTTTACTTACTTTTGTGACAGTAATGTTCTTAAATTTCTTTAAGACAGCCTTTTTTGCAGCACTTGAAGAAATCTTGTAGACTTTTCCTCCTTCATACTGTTTACGTTCCATCTCTAGCTTAATAGCCATCTTGGCACTTTCACTGACCTTGACTTCCCATTCAATCTTTCTGTTCTTATTCTTGAATGTAAATTCCCAAAGGCCTTTCTTGTGTTTTGTCTTTTGAAGATAGCCAACTGAAGGTAAAGCGTTCCTTGCAATTGTCAGCGCCTTATTTTTAGAAAGCGCGTTGGAAGGCATTATACTTAAAGTGAGGGTTAACATCAATGTTGCAATAATAGTCTTTATTGTTTTCATAACTTCTCCTCCTTTCACTTATATCTTAATCTTTGAACATGAAAATAAAATGAAAAAGTATCGCATTTATCAGGATAATTGATATAGTGGAATTAAGGAGGCAAACTATGAAGATACTTGTAGTAGAAGATGAAAAATATCTCAATAGGAATATAAAAGAACATCTTTTAAGAGAAGGCTATTTGGTTGATTATGTCTATGATGGAGCTGAAGCGCTGACATATTGTGAATTGTATGACTACGATGCTATTGTATTAGATCTTATGATGCCTCATATGGACGGCATGACGTTCTTAAAAAAGATTCGCCATAATAAAAACAATACGCCAGTTCTTATCCTGAGTGCAAAAAGTGACGTCAATGATCGCATTTTGGCATTAGATGAAGGGGCAGATGATTATTTAGGAAAACCTTTTTCATTAAAAGAGTTAAGCGCCAGATTACGTGTTCCTATTCGACGTCATCATCAAAAAGGAAACAGTGCATTGATTGAACATTCTCTTTTTAAGTTGGATATGAATGCCCATCAGGTTATAGTCAATGACAATGTAATTGCACTGACATCCAAAGAATATGCAATCTTAGAATATTTGTTATTGAATCAGGGGGTTATCATCAGTCGTGAACGTCTGATGGATCATATATGGGAATATGATTATGATGGAACAAGCAATATTATTGATGTCTATATTCGTACATTAAGAAAGAAAATAGGCAAAGATGCGATTGAGACAGTAAGAGGAGTGGGGTATGTCATACGATGAAGCTTACGATTACAAGAAGATTAACGCTGTTTTATTGTGTCATCCTTTCCATTTTCTTGACTGTAGTAGAAGGAAGTCTTTATTTTATACATGAGTATGTCGATGATGCGAATACGAAGCTTTCTTTATCATCATCGGTAATGAATAGTGTTGAATATATTCATTATGAAAATGAAGTGATCTCCTTAGATAATGCTTTTCCTACTTATGTAGGAGGAACGCTTATTGGGATCTTTAATGAAGAAGGAAGAAGAATCAAAGGAAATATTCCTGCTTCTTTTTCTTCAATATCTTTCAAGGAAGGAGCTTATCAGCTGAAGAAAGTTGATAAAGACTACTATCTTATTTATGATCATCATCTCATTTTCTCTCATTCACAATCACTCTGGATCAGAGGAATCGCAATCAGAGGAAGTCGCACGAGTCTGATGACGCATTATTTAAGAATTGCATCACTTATCTTACCGGTTCTTCTTATTGCCATATTGTGGATGGGTTACTTTATGACCAAGAGGGCCTTGATGCCAATCGTTGATATTTCAAAAGATGTTTCTTCAATTAGAAAAGTCGATGATTTAAGCAAACGTCTTCGAGTAGGTGAAGTAGAAGATGAATTAAGTCAGCTTTCTTATGAAATCAATGAAATGCTGGGGGAGATTGAAGCGTCATTTATTCATGAAAAACAATTCTATGGGGATGTATCCCATGAATTAAAGACGCCGGTAGCCATTATTCAGACGGAATGTGAATCTTTGATGGAAGATGGTCATGAGGAAGTGGAACGGATTCATGAACAGGCCATCAAGATGGGACGTATTATCAATCAGATGTTACTTCTTAGTCGTACTCATCATAAGATAGAAAAAGAAGAAATTGATCTGTCTTTACTTTTTTTAAGTGAAGTTGAACAGATGAGAGAGATTGCAGATAAGAAAGAGATTGTCATTAATGCGGATATTGAAGAAGGTATTCTATATTACGGTGATGAAGTGATGCTTATGAGAATGCTTATGAATCTGTTGGATAATGCAATCAAGTATCAGGAAGAAAAAGGGGTCATCAATGTGCGCCTTTATAAAGATAAAGAGATTGTCCTTATTGTAGAAGATCAAGGAATAGGCATGAGCGATGAAGAAAAGCAGCGTTTCTTTGATCGATTCTATCGTGGAAAAGGGCGTTACTTAAGTGAAGGAAGCGGCATGGGAATGGCGATTGTGAAATGGATAATAGAGAAGCATCAGGGGAGTATTGAAGTAGAAAGTTCATTAGGAAAAGGGACGAAAATAACAGTTAAACTATAAAGATACGATAAAATGAACTTTTTTTAAAAATTGTGTTGCATTTTTGTTTCAATACTGTATAATGCAATACGTACCTAAACGTACAACGTGGGAGGACACTGTCCATATAAACCACAACACGGACAAATTTTATAGGAGGTGTGTCGCGTGAGTAAAAAAGTTGTAAGAGTAATGAAGATTCAGTTCAAAGCTGGACAGGCTAAACCAGGACCAGCACTAGCAGGTGCAGGTATCCAGATGCCTAAATTCTGTACTGCATTCAATGATCAGACTAAAGATCGTATGGGTGAAACAGTACCAGTTGTTTTAACAGTTTATGAAGATAAGAGTTTCGATTTTATCTTAAAAACAGCTCCAGCAAGCGAAATGATCAAAAAGGCTTGTAATCTTAAGAAAGCAGCAAGCGATTCTAAACAGACAGTTGCTACATTATCAGCTGATAAGTTAAAAGAAATTGCTGAATACAAGATGCCTGATCTTAATGCGATTGATATTGAAGGCGCTATGAAGATCATTGCAGGAACAGCTCGTAACATGGGCGTTAAAGTTGAAGGATTAGACGCTTAATCAATTCATTGCATTTGATGGAGATATGATTCCGTCATAATAGTGGGAGGTAACAACCGCTAAGACCACTTTAAGGAGGAAAAAGAAATGGCTAAAAAAGGTAAGAAATACGTAGAAGCTGCTAAATTAGTCGAAAAGGGTAAAGCTTATTCTATCGATGAAGCAGTAGCTTTAGTGAAGAAAACATCTATCACTAAATTTGATGCTGGTGTTGATGTTGCATTCAAATTAAACTTAGATACTAGACATGCAGATCAGCAGTTACGTGGTGCTATTGGTTTACCAAATGGTACTGGTAAAGATAAGAGAGTTTTAGTTATCGCTGAAGGTGCTAAAGCTGAAGAAGCAAAAGCTGCAGGTGCAGATTTTGTTGGTGCTGAAGATGTATTAGAAAATATTGAAAAAGGTTGGTTAGACTTCGATGTAGCTATCGCTACTCCTAACATGATGCCTAAGTTAGGTAAGTTAGGTAGAGTATTAGGACCAAGAGGTTTAATGCCAAACCCTAAGACTGGAACAGTCACTATGGACGTAGAAAAAGCAGTTAAGGAACAGAAAGCCGGTATGGTTAACTACAGAACTGACAAAGACGGTAATGTACATATGCCAATGGGTAGAGTTTCTTTCACTGAAGAAGCTTTAAAAGAAAACTTCTTAACTGTTAAAGATTTAATCTTAAAGGTTAAACCTTCTACAGTAAAAGGGACTTATGTTAAGAATGTTGTAATTTCTACAACTATGGGTCCAAGTATTAAAGTTGAACTTTAATATCAATTAGGTGCAATCAATATACCGTAGACAGTAACTGGCCAATAACCTTAATTTGTTACCGAGGGATATTGTCAAATGACATTGACAAGCTCTCCTCGTGTTAGGAGAGCTTTTATACAGTATATTGTTGCTATATAGAAATTATATAGGAGGAAAAACAATGGCTAAAGAAGTATTAGTAGCTAAACAGGCAATTGTTGATGAAGTTGCAGAAAAGTTAAATAACGCTGCTTCTGTTGTCGTAGCTGAATACCGTGGTTTAACTGTTGCAGAAGTCACTGAACTTCGTACAGCATTAAGAGCTGAAGATGTAGAAATGAAAGTCTACAAGAACAAGCTTGTTAAACGTGCAACTGAAGCTGCAGGCATGAGCGAATTAGATGAATTCTTATCTGGACCAAACGCATTAGTTTTCGGTCATTCAGATGCAGTTGCTCCTGCAAGAGTACTTGCTAAATTTGCTAAAGATCATGAAGCTTTAGTATTAAAAGCAGGTATCGTTGAAGGTAAAATGTGTGATGAAGCTGAAATCAAAGCATTATCAAAATTACCATCAAGAGAAGGTATGTACTCTATGTTATTGGCTTGCTTAAAAGACCCAACTGCAAAAGTTGCAAGAGTTGTTAAAGCATTAGCTGATAAGAAATCTGAAGGTGAAGCAGCACCTGTAGAAACTGCTGAAGCTGCAAGCGAAGAAGCAGCTGCTTAATAAGTAATTAATCGGAGGAAATAAAAATGGCAAAATTAAACATTGAAGATATCTTAGCTTATTTAGAAGAAGCTACAATCTTAGAATTAAATGAATTAGTAAGCGCAATCGAAGAAAAATTTGACGTAACTGCTGCTGCTCCTGTAGCTGTAGCTGCTGCTGGTGCAGAAGAAGATGCTGCTCCTGCAGAAGTAACTGTAACTTTAACTGATGTTGGAGCTACTAAAGTTGCTGTAATCAAAGCTGTAAGAGAAATCACTGGTTTAGGATTAGTTGATGCTAAGAAATTAGTAGATGCTACTCCAGCTAAGATCAAAGAAAACATCCCAGCTGACGAAGCTGCTAAGATCAAAGAAGCATTAGAAGCTGCTGGTGCATCTGTAGAAGTTAAATAATTTAACCTATACATATTAAGCCCCGAAAGGGGCTTTTTTGTTAACAGATATGGGACACTATTTTACAAACGACCAATTGGAAAGTAAACCTACACGTTTTACTTTCCAGTACCATGGTCATGAATTGATCTTTAATAGCGATAGCGGAGTGTTTTCTAAAACATTTATCGACTATGGTTCTCGTGTTCTTTTAGATGCGGTAGAGATCAAAGATGCACAGACGCTACTAGACCTTGGATGTGGTTATGGTACATTGGGGATTACGTTAAAAGCGTTAAATCCACAGTTGCATGTGACTATGGTGGACGTGAACCGCCGAGCAATTTCTCTTGCAAAAGAGAACATAACGTGTAATAATCTAGATAACATTGATGTCTATGAAAGCAATATCTACGAAAATGTAGAGGGTACTTTTGATATGATTCTCTCAAACCCACCAATTAGAGCTGGGAAGAAGGTTGTCCATACTATTCTTGAAGAAGCGTATGATCATCTCAACGAGGGAGGCCGACTTGTCGTAGTCATTAGGAAGAAGCAAGGAGCACCAAGTGCTAAAGCTAAAATGGAAGAAGTATTTGGCAATTGTGAAATCTTAAAGAAGGACAAGGGTTATTACATTTTACAATCGTATAAATAAGCGCTGCGAAACAATTAATTTTTTTGAGAAAATTATTGACAAAAAAGTGTTGTTATGATAGCATTCTAAAATGCCAACTCATATCTAAAAGCAGCGCTTTTTGTCATGCTTTTTTATAGGGTGAAGACGTGAGAGAAGGAGTGAAACGGACTTGGAAAAGAATGTAACACGCGATGAGAGACGTATAACTCGACGCGACTATTCACGAATTAGTGGTTCGCTAGAATTGCCTAATCTAGTAGAAATTCAGACTGATTCTTTCAAATGGTTTATGGAAAAAGGTATTAAAGAGGTCTTTGAGGATATTTATCCTATCACAAACTTCAATGAGACATTATCATTGGAATTTGAAGACTGCCATTTCGATCAACCTAAATATGATATTGATGAAAGCAAGGATAGAGATACTATCTATTCTGCTCCATTAAGAGCAACATTACGCCTAGTAAATAACACTACAGGTGAAATCAAAGAAAACGAAGTATTCATGGGAGATTTCCCATTAATGACAGATTCAGGTACATTTATCATTAATGGTGCTGAGCGTGTAATCGTATCTCAGCTTGTCCGTTCTCCTGGAGCGTACTTTGGTAATGGAACTGATAAAGTAGGGAAAACTGTCTTCTCTGGACAGGTAATCCCATCAAGAGGTACTTGGCTTGAATTTGAAAATGACAGTAAAGATGTATTGAATGTACGTATTGACCGTCAGAAGAAGATTCCTGGTACTATTCTTTTACGTGCGCTTGGATTATCAACAAACGAAGAAATCACTGCTGTATTTGGTGAACATGAATTCTTAACAAATACTTTTGAAAAAGATACGACTCATAATACTGATGAAGCATTGATTGAAATTTACAATAAGTTAAGACCTGGTGAACCTGCTACATT
This sequence comes from Kandleria sp., assembly GCF_017934775.1. Taxonomy (NCBI): domain Bacteria; kingdom Bacillati; phylum Bacillota; class Erysipelotrichia; order Erysipelotrichales; family Coprobacillaceae; genus Kandleria; species Kandleria sp. The sequence goes on from NZ_JAGBIX010000062.1 coordinate 21,542, forward strand.
AGAAGGTGCCAACTCTTTACTTTATACAAGATTCTTTGATCCTAAGAGATATGATCTTGCTAAAGCTGGTCGTTTTAAATTAGGTAAGAAGTTATCATTATTAGACAGACTTTCAGGAAGAGTACTTGCTGAAGATGTTTATGACGTTGATGGAAATCTTGTATTAAAAGAAGATACTAAAATCACAGTTAAGGAATTAGATATCTTAAAACCAGTATTTGAAGCTGGTGCACATATGCATGACATCAAGACTAATGAAAATATGGACTCTAACTCAAGAGTACAGTGGATTGATGTCTACACAGATGAAACTAAGAGAAGAAAAATGAGAGTTATCGGTACTGATCTTTCATTAAAGAGCAAATTTATCACAATCAGTGATATGATTGCTGCTTATTCTTATATGCTTAACTTAGTTGACATCTTTGAAACAATTGACTTACAGGATCAGGATAGAGTCAACTTAATGAGCAGAATTGGCTTATTGGACGATATCGATCATTTAGGAAACAGACGTGTACGTACTGTTGGTGAATTAGTACAGAACCAGTTCAGAATTGGTTTATCACGTATGGAAAGAGTCGTTAAGGAAAGAATGTCATTATCAGAAGCTGATAGTGTGACTCCTCAGTCTTTAACAAACATTCGTCCATTGACTGCAGCTATCAAAGAATTCTTTGCAAGTTCGCAGTTATCTCAGTTCATGGATCAGATCAACCCATTAGCTGAATTAACTAATAAACGTCGTTTATCTGCGTTAGGTCCTGGTGGTTTATCAAGAGATAGAGCAGGTTATGAAGTCCGTGACGTTCATGCATCTCACTACGGAAGAATCTGTCCAATCGAAACACCTGAAGGTCCAAACATCGGTTTGATCTCAACTTTAGCATCTTATGCCAAAGTTAATGAATATGGATTCATTGAAACTCCATATAGAAAAGTTAATGACTGTGTCATTGACGAAAATGATATCCGTTATTTATCTGCGGATGAAGAAAAGAATTATGTTATTTCTCAGGCTAAGGTTACTACTGATGAAAATGACAGAATTATTGATGAACAGGTTATCGCTCGTCATTTAGGTGAAAACATCATGGCTAAGCCTGAAGAAATCGATTTTATCGATATTTCTCCTAAACAGATCGTATCCGTTGCATCTTCATGTATCCCATTCCTTGAAAACGATGATGCCACTCGTGCCTTGATGGGATGTAACATGCAGCGTCAGGCCGTTCCTCTATTGAACCCTCATGCACCATACGTAGGAACTGGTATGGAAGCACAGGCTGCAAGAGACTCAGGAGCTGCTGTTGTCGCTAAAGAAGCTGGTACTGTCACTTATGTTGATGGTAAGAAGATTATCGTTAAGAATGAAGACAACCAGGAAAGAAAATATAGATTATTAAAATTCGCTGGATCAAATGATGGTACATCTATTAACCATAGACCAATCGTAGAAGTTGGAGATCATGTAGAAAAAGGTGAAATCCTTGCTGATGGTCCATCTATGGAAAAAGGTGAATTAGCATTAGGTCAGAACGTCTTAGTAGGTTTCATGACATGGAACGGTTATAACTACGAAGATGCGGTTATCATGAGTGAAAGACTTGTGAAAGAAGATGTCTATACTTCAATTCACGTTGAAGAATATGATATCGAATGTAGAGAAACTAAGCTTGGCCCAGAAGAAATTACAAGAGATATCCCTAACGTTGGGGAAGAAGCTCGTTCTAACTTAGACGAAAACGGTATTATCCGTATCGGTGCTGAAGTTAAGGAAGGCGATATCCTTGTAGGTAAAGTTACACCTAAGGGACAGGCAGAATTATCTGCAGAAGAAAAATTATTATTAGCTATCTTTGGTGAAAAATCTAGAGAAGTTAAAGATAACTCATTAAGAGTTCCACATGGTGGGGCTGGTATCGTTCATGATATCAAAGTCTTTGACCGTAAAAACGGTGATGACAACCTTCAGCCAGGTGTAAACTCTGTTGTTAAGGTATATATCATCCAGAAGAGAAAGATCTCTGAAGGTGATAAGATGTCTGGTCGTCATGGTAACAAGGGTGTCATTTCTAAAATCTTACCAATCGAAGATATGCCACATCTTGAAGATGGTACACCACTTGACATCATGCTTAACCCATTAGGGGTACCTTCACGTATGAACATCGGTCAGGTATTGGAATTACACTTAGGTTATGCTGCTAGACAGCTTGGTGGACAGTATTTCGCTACACCAGCCTTCGATGGTATCAATGCAAACGACTTAGCTAACATCATGGATGAAGCAGGTGTTCCTCAGGATGGTAAACAGTGGGTAATCAGCGGACAGACTGGTGAATACTTCGATTCAAAAGTTTCTGTTGGTGTAATGTACATGATCAAACTTTGTCACATGGTTGATGATAAGTTACATGCAAGATCTGTTGGACCATACTCACTTGTTACTCAGCAGCCACTTGGTGGTAAAGCTCAGAACGGTGGACAGAGATTCGGGGAAATGGAAGTTTGGGCCCTTGAAGCATATGGTGCTGCTTACACATTAAGAGAAATCTTAACAGTTAAGTCAGATGACGTTGTAGGACGTGTTAAGACATATGAAGCAATCGTTAAGGGACAGAAATTACCAGAACCTGGTTTACCAGAATCATTCCGTGTATTAACAAAAGAATTACAGGCATTGGCATTAGATGTTGAATTATTAGACGATGATGGCAATGAAGTACAGATGAGCAATATCGAAGATGAAGAACGTCGTTTCCCAAGATCATTCGATAATGAAAAGAAAGCTCATGAAGAAAAGAAAGAAGAAGCAGTAGAAGAAGCATCAGAAGCACCAGCTTCTGATGAAGAAGCTGCATTAGATAGCTATAATGATGAACAGACAGACGCTGCTATCAACAATATCATGGCAGCTTTGGCTGGATCAGAAGAGGATGAGGAGGAAGAATAATGGCATCAAATACAAATTTCTCAGCAATCCGTATTGGATTAGCCTCTCCAGAAAAGATCCGTGCTTGGTCTCATGGTGAAGTTAAGAAACCGGAAACAATCAACTACCGTTCACAGAAACCTGAAAAAGATGGGTTATTCTGTGAACGCATCTTCGGTCCTATGAAGGACTGGGAATGTGCCTGCGGTAAGTATAAGAAAATCAGATATAAAGGTGTTGTCTGCGATCGATGCGGTGTTGAAGTCACTAAGTCTTCAGTTCGTAGAGAAAGAATGGGACATATCGAATTAGCAACTCCAGTTGCTCATATCTGGTATTTAAAGGGTATTCCTTCAAGAATGGGATTAATCCTTGATATGCCTGCAAAACAGCTAGAAGAAATCATTTACTTCGTTTCTTACGTTGTTACTGATAAAGGAACTACTCCTTTGGAATTCAAACAGGTATTATCTGAAAGAGATTATCGTAACTGTAGAGAAAAATTCGGAAATCAGTTCGAAGCTAAGATCGGTGCAGAAGCCATTAAGATCTTATTACAGAAAGTCGATCTTGATAGCGAATTTGAAACAGTTATGCATGAATTAAGAGAAGCTCAGGGACAGAAACGTCAGAAGCTTCTTAAGAGACTTGACGCAATTGAAGCATTCAGAGAATCTGAAAATCAGCCAGAATGGATGATCTTGGATGTACTTCCAGTTATCCCACCTGATTTAAGACCAATGCTTCAGCTTGACGGTGGACGTTTTGCGACAAGTGATTTGAACGATTTATATCGTCGTGTTATCACTCGTAACAACCGTCTTAAGAAATTATTGGAATTAGGTACTCCTTCAATTATCGTACAGAACGAAAAACGTATGTTACAGGAAGCTGTTGATGCGTTAATCGATAACGGTAGAAGAAGCAAACCTATCACTGGTGCAGGTGGAAGACCATTAAAGTCTTTATCACATACACTTAAAGGTAAGCAGGGTCGTTTCAGACAGAACTTACTTGGTAAGCGTGTAGACTACTCAGGACGTTCAGTTATCGCAGTAGGTCCAAGCTTAAAGATGTATCAGTGTGGTATTCCAAGAGAAATGGCCATCAATTTATTTAAGCCATTCGTTATCTCTGGTTTAGTTAGAGAACAGCTTGCAACTAACATCAAGGCAGCTGAAAGAATGATTGACAAGATGGATGATGCTATCTGGCCAATCGTTGAAGAAGTTATTAAAGAACATCCAGTTCTTCTTAACCGTGCGCCAACATTACATAGACTTGGTATCCAGGCATTCGAACCAATCTTAGTTGAAGGTCGTGCTATTCGTCTTCATCCATTGATGTGTCCAGCGTTCAACGCCGACTTCGATGGTGACCAGATGGCCGTTCACGTTCCACTTGGTGAAGAAGCAATCCAGGAAGCAAGACAGCTTATGTTAGGTTCACGAAACATCCTTGGTCCTAAGGATGGTAAGCCAATCGTTACTCCATCACAGGATATGGTGCTTGGTAACTACTACTTAACTACAGAAGTTGCTGGCAAGATTGGTGAAGGTACAGTCTTCGCTGACGTTAACGAAGTATTAATGGCTTATGATGCCAAGACAGTACACTTACATACAAGATGTGCAATCAGAGGTGCATCTTTACATAACAAGACATTTACTGAAGAACAGAACAACAGTTACTTGATTACTTCAGTAGGTAAGATTATCTTCAACATGATCTTTGATGGAGAATTCCCATTCATGAACGAAGATAGCAACGAAAACCTTAAAGGAACTCCTGATAAGTTCTTCGTTCCAATGGGAACTGATATTAAGGAACATATCAAGAAACAGGAAATCATTCATCCATTTACTAAGAAGACACTTGAACACATCATCGATGAAGCATTCAAGACTGTCCATAGTGAAGAAATCAGCGTAATGCTTGATAAGATGAAAGATCAGGGATATCATTTCTCAACAGTTGCTGCATTAACAGTATCAGTTGCCGATATCCAGATCCCAGAAGCAAAATATGAATTATTCGAAGAAGCAGATGAATCTCTTGAAACAATCAAGAAGTTATATGCTAAGGGTAAATTAACTGAAACAGAACGTTATCATGCGGTAATTAAGTTATGGACTGATATCAAAGATCAGGTACAGGCTGTCGTATTTGATGAATTCGTTTCTGATATTACAAACCCAATCTTCATCATGTCAGATTCAGGTGCCCGTGGTAATATCTCGAACTTCACTCAGCTCGTAGGTATGCGTGGTCTTATGTCCAACCCTAAGGGTGAAACAATCGAATTACCTATCAAGTCTGCCTTACGAGAAGGTTTAACAGCATCAGAGTTCTTCATTTCTACACATGGTGCACGTAAAGGTTCTACCGATACTGCGTTAAAGACTGCCGATTCAGGTTACTTGACAAGACGTCTTGTCGATGTATCTCAGGAAGTTATCGTTACAGAAGAAGACTGTGGTACTGATAAAGGATTCATGGTTTCTGCATTAATCAATACTGCAGATAACAGTGAAATCGTACCATTGGAAGACAGATTGATCGGACGTACTTCACTTAAAGATATCGTTCATCCAGAAACAGGTGAAATCATCGTTCATGCTGGTGAACTTATGAATGAAAACAGCGCTGCTGCAGTAGTAAATGCTGGTATTGAAGAAGTAGAAATCAGATCAGTATTTGGATGCCGTGCTAAATCAGGTGTCTGCTGCAAGTGTTATGGTAGAAACTTAGCAACTGGTGAACCAGTTGAAATCGGTGAAACAATCGGTATCATGGCTGCTCAGTCTATCGGTGAACCAGGTACACAGTTAACAATGCGTACTTTCCACCAGGGTGGGGTTGCCGGTGATGCGGATATCACTCAGGGTCTTCCTCGTATTCAGGAATTGTTTGAAGCGAGAAATCCTAAGGCTAAATCTATCATCTCAGAAATCGCTGGTACTGTAACTTCAATTATCGACAATGGTGGTCGTGCTGAAGTTGTTGTTTCTAACGATTTAGAAACTAAGTCTTATTTAGCTCCTTACGGTGCAAAATTAAGAGTTGTTGAAGGGGACGAAGTAGAAGTCGGTGGCAAGATCACTGAAGGTTCTATCGATCCTAAAGAATTATTAGCTGTTGCTGATGTAAGAGCAGTTGAAAACTATATCTTGAAGGAAGTACAGAAAGTATATAGACTTCAGGGTATCGAAATTTCTGATAAACATATCGAAATCATCGTACGTCAGATGTTAAAACGTATGAGAATCATCGATGGTGGGGACACTGGTGTATTACCAGGAAGCCATGTCTCTGTACAGACATTCACTGAAATCAATAAAGAAGCTTTACATGAAGGTAAACACCCAGCTGTTGGTAGACCAATCTTACTTGGTATCACTAAAGCATCTCTTGATACTGATTCTTGGTTATCAGCTGCATCATTCCAGGAAACTACAAGAATCCTTACTGATGCTGCTATCAAGGGTAAAGTGGATGATCTTAAGGGACTTAAAGAAAATGTTATCATCGGTCACTTATTGCCAGCAGGTACTGGTTTAAGAGGTCCTCTTAAATCACCTGAAACTATAGCAAAAGAAAAAGAAGAAGCAGAAAGACTTGCTGCACTTGAAAGAAGCGAGGAAGAAGCTGAATTCTTTAACCCAGATGATGCTACATTCAATGAACCTGAAGAATTCATTGCTCATTAATAAATTAAGATCGAACGTGTAAACGTTCGGTCTTTTTTATACTCAAATCGCTATTTGAAACGTGAGGAACCGTTGTTTAATAGTAAAGAAGAACGAAAAGCATAACATGCTGATAAACAGGATATTTTTCACTGAATGAAACACACGGAAAAGTTGTTTAAAAAATTACACTAAAAGTATTGACTTAAACAAAATGATTATGTATTATATCTAAGGTGCTTGATTAATGGAGCATCAATTTAAATGGAAATTTCTGAAACACCCGGAAAAGTGTGTTAGAAAGAAAGGAGAAAACAATGCCTACAATTAATCAGTTAGTTAGAAAAGGACGTAGTGAAAAAGTAAAGAAATATAAATCTCCAGCTTTAAATAGAGGTTATAACTCTTTAGCAAAGAAAGCTACTAAGGTAGCATCACCTCAGAAACGTGGTGTATGTACTCGTGTGGCTACTATGACACCTAAAAAACCAAACTCTGCTTTAAGAAAATATGCCAGAGTTAGATTATCTAATGGCTTAGAAGTTACTGCATATATCCCAGGTATCGGTCATAACTTACAGGAACACTCAGTTGTTCTTATTCGTGGTGGACGTGTAAAGGATTTACCAGGGGTTCGTTACCATATTATCCGTGGTACAATGGACTGTGCTGGTGTTAAAGACCGTATGCAGGGACGCTCTCGTTACGGAGCTAAAAAACCAAAGAAATAAAATAGGAGGAATTGCTAATGTCTAGAAAAGGACGTATTGCTAAGAGAGATGTTTTACCTGATCCAGTGTACAATAGCAAAACTATTACTAAACTAATCAACAACATCATGCTCGATGGTAAAAAAGGTGTTGCTCAGAACATCTTATATAGTGCATTTAATAAAGTAGAAGCTAAGACTGGCAAACCAGCTATGGAAGTATTTGATGCTGCAATCAACAACATCATGCCTGTACTTGAATTAAAGGTAAGACGTGTTGGTGGAGCTAACTACCAGGTACCAGTTGAAGTTTCACCAGAAAGAAGAATGACATTAGGTTTAAGATGGTTAACTCAGTATTCACGTTTAAGAAACGAAAATACTATGGTTGATCGTTTAGCTAATGAAATTATCGATGCTTCTAACGGAACAGGTGCTTCTGTTAAGAAGAAAGATGATACTCACAAAATGGCTGAAGCAAACAAAGCTTTCGCACATTTCCGTTGGTAAGATTGTTTTATTTATTAATAAAATTATTAAAAGGAGAAAAATATGGCTCGTGAATATCCATTAGAGAAAACACGTAATATCGGTATCATGGCTCACATCGATGCTGGTAAAACAACAACTACAGAACGTGTTCTCTATTATACAGGTAGAATTCATAAGATCGGTGAAACACATGATGGTGCTTCTCAGATGGACTGGATGGAACAGGAACAGGAACGTGGTATCACTATCACTTCTGCTGCAACTACAGCTCATTGGAAAGGTCATAGAATCAACATCATCGATACACCGGGCCACGTAGATTTCACTGTCGAAGTTGAAAGATCTTTACGTGTTCTTGATGGTGCTGTTACTGTACTTGATTCAAAGGCAGGGGTTGAACCTCAGACTGAAACAGTATGGAGACAGGCTACAACTTATGGTGTACCAAGAATCGTATTCTCTAACAAGATGGATGCTACAGGTGCTGATTTCATCATGTCACTTGAATCTATCGGTAAGAGATTAGGTGCTAATGCTGTTGCATTACAGTTACCTATCGGTGCTGAATCTGAATTCGAAGGTATTATTGACTTATTAAAAATGAAGGCTTTATACTTCGAAGGTGCAGAAGGTCAGGAAGTTGTTGAAAAAGAAATTCCTGAAGAATACCAGGCACAGGCTGCTGAATATCATGAAAAATTATTAGAAGCAGCTGCATCATTTGATGATGATTTATTAATGCAGGTTCTTGAAGGTGAAGAACCAGCAGTTGAAGATGTTAAAGCTGCTATCCGTAAAGGTACATTAGCAGTTGAATTATTCCCAGTATTATGTGGATCAGCATACAAAGATAAAGGTGTACAGCCAATGCTAGATGCAGTTATCGATTACTTACCTGCACCTACTGATGTACCTTCTATCAAGGGTATTGATGAAAATGAAGCAGAAATCGAAAGACATCCTTCTGATGAAGAACCATTCGCTGCTTTAGCATTCAAGGTTATGACTGACCCTTATGTTGGTAAATTAACATTCTTCCGTGTATACTCAGGTACTGCTTCATCTGGTACTTATGTATTAAACTCTACAAAAGACAAGAGAGAACGTTTAGGACGTATCTTACAGATGCATGCCAATACACGTAAAGAAATCGATGAAGTTTACGCAGGAGATATCGCTGCTGCAGTAGGTTTCAAAAATACAACAACTGGTGATACTCTTTGTGATGAAGATAACTTTGTTATCCTTGAAAAGATGGAATTCCCAGAACCAGTTATTGAATTAGCTATCGAACCTAAGACTAAACAGGATAACGATAAGTTAGGTACAGCCTTAGCTAAGTTAGCTGAAGAAGATCCAACTTTCAGAACTTCTACAAACCCTGAAACTGGTGATACTATTATCGCTGGTATGGGTGAATTACACTTAGATGTCATCGTTGACAGATTAAAGAGAGAATTCAAGGTTGAAGCAAATGTAGGTGCTCCTCAGGTTGCTTACCGTGAAACTATCACTCAGGGCGCTGACGTTGAAGGTAAGTTCATCAGACAGTCTGGTGGTCGTGGTCAGTACGGTCATGTATGGATCAAATTTGAACCAAATGAAGGAAAAGGTTTCGAATTCGTTGACGCTATCGTCGGTGGTTCAGTACCAAGAGAATACATTGGTTCTGTAAAACAGGGTCTTGAAGATGCATTAAATAACGGTATCGTTGCTGGATATCCAGTATTAGATATCAAAGCGACATTATTCGATGGTTCTTACCATGATGTCGATTCATCTGAACAGGCTTATAAGATCGCTGCTTCTATGGCATTAAAGAATGCTGCTAAGAAGTGTGCTCCAGTTATCCTTGAACCAATCATGAAAGTTGAAGTTACTGCTCCAGCTGAATACTTAGGTTCTGTAATGGGTGACGTTTCTTCTCGTCGTGGTATGATCGATGGACAGGAAGAAAGAGGAAACGCAGTAGTTGTTCAGGCTTCTGTACCTCTATCAGAAATGTTCGGTTACGCAACTGACTTAAGATCATTCACACAGGGTCGTGGAAACTATGTAATGCAGTTCGATAGATACGAACAGGTTCCAAAGTCAATCAGAGAAGAAATCATTAAGAAAAAAGGCGCAAACGCTGAATAATTAAATTAATTGAATTATGTTGATTTTTGGCATTAATTCATATAGAATGTATTTGTAAAATTTTATATTTAGGAGGAAGACCTTAAATGGCAAAAGAACATTTTAACCGTGAGAAAACTCACGTAAACGTTGGTACTATTGGTCATGTCGATCATGGTAAAACTACATTAACTGCTGCTATCACAAAATACTTAGCAGATAAGGGTATGGCTCAGTTCGAAGATTACGCTGATATCGATGCTGCTCCAGAAGAAAAAGAACGTGGTATCACAATCAATACAGCTCACGTTGAATATGAAACAGATGGACGTCACTATGCACACGTTGACTGTCCAGGCCATGCTGACTACATCAAGAACATGATCACTGGTGCAGCTCAGATGGATGGTTCTATCTTAGTTGTTGCTGCAACTGATGGACCTATGCCACAGACAAGAGAACATATCTTATTATCTCGTCAGGTTGGTGTACCATACATCATCGTATTCTTAAACAAATGCGATATGGTTGATGACGAAGAATTAATCGAATTAGTAGAAATGGAAGTTCGTGAATTATTAAATGAATACGAATTCCCAGGAGATGACACTCCAGTTATCCGTGGTTCTGCATTAAAAGCTCTTGAAGGAGATCCAAAATGGACTGCTCCTATCCAGGAATTATTAGACACTATGGATTCTTATATCCCTGATCCAGTCAGAGATACTGATAAACCATTCTTAATGCCAGTTGAAGACGTATTCACAATCACTGGACGTGGTACAGTTGCTACTGGTAGAGTAGAACGTGGACAGTTAAACTTAAATGATCCAATCGAAATCGTTGGTATCAAAGAAACTCAGTCAACAGTTGCTACTGGTATCGAAATGTTCCGTAAGTTATTAGACTACGCTCTAGCTGGTGATAACGTTGGTGTATTATTAAGAGGTATCAACAGAGACCAGATCGAAAGAGGTCAGGTTTTAGCTAAACCAGGATCAGTACATCCACATAAGAAATTCAAATCTCAGGTTTACGTATTATCAAAAGACGAAGGTGGACGTCATACTCCATTCTTCGCTAACTATAGACCACAGTTCTATTTCAGAACTACTGACATCACTGGTATCATCGAATTACCAGAAGGTGTAGAAATGGTTATGCCTGGCGATAACGTTGAATTAACAGTTGAATTAATTCACCCAATCGCTATCGAAAACGGTACTCGTTTCTCTATCCGTGAAGGTGGTAGAACAGTTGGTGCTGGTAACGTTTCTGAAATCATTGACTAATCATTACGTTACATTAGAAGAAGATATCCTTGGATATCTTCTTTTTTTTATGTTAATGTAGTCTTTGGAGGTAATACGCATGGATAATAAGATGTTCTTTTTTGACATTGATGGAACCTTAATTGATGTCAATAAAGATATATATGAAATCACAGATGCATCCAAGGTAGCTATGGATGAACTAAAGAGCAATGGACATGATGTCTTTTTGTCTACGGGCAGATGTAAATGCTTTATTGTAGATGGGGTATCATCATATCCTTTTAGTGGCTACGTAACATGCAATGGGGGACATGTCTCTTATAAGGGTAAAACTTTATATAAGACTGTCATTGAGCCAAAAGCGATTATAGAAACAATGAATCTTTGTTCACAATATGATATGAATTATTATTTTGAAAGCAATGATTATATTTATATAAAGGATCGTCATGATCCAGCCCATGTTCATTTTGCCAATAAGTGGGGAATGAAAGATGAAATCTGCGTCGATCATTTTGATCCTTACCATATTGAAAGCTATATCGGAATGATCTATTGTAATAATTTAGATGATATTCCTGTGATGATTGAAAAATTATCACCATATTTCGATATTCAGCGACATCGTTCTCGTCATTCTTTTGATTTGACGCTTAGAGGTACATCGAAAGCCAAAGGTATTATGGAGCTTGTAAAAGCGATGCATAGAGATATGAAGGATACTATCGCTTTTGGTGATGGACGAAATGATTTAGAGATGATTGAAGAGGTGTCTCTTGGAATTGCGATGGGAAATGCAGTGCCAGAATTAAAAAAAGTTGCCAATTATGTAACAGCAAATATTGAGGATGAAGGCATACAATTTGCATTGCAGCATTTTGGCATGATAAATCAGCGCTGATAGGGTTTGAAATCGCTCTCAATTATGATATAATATAAAAGCAGATTTATTCTGAGAAAATTTTTAAAGGAGATATTATAAGATGGATGAACAGGAACAGTTAGTCATTAATTTGATTGTTAACGCTGGTAGTGCAAGAAGCTCAGCAATCGAAGCAATTCAGTATGCAAAAGCAGGAGATTTTGACAAAGCAGACGAATCTCTTCAGAATGCAAAAGAATCAGTAAATGAAGCACATCATTCTCAGACTGAAATGATTCAGGCTGAAATTCGTGGAGAAAAAGCTCCATTAAGCTTATTGATGGTTCATGCCCAGGATCATTTAATGTGCGGTTTAGTAGTTATTGATTTAGCAGCTGAATTTGTAGATGTTTACAAAAAAATGGCAGGAAAATAAAAACGAGGCTACGTATGTACCGACCCCCAAAAGTTAGACCTGAAAATCTAACAATTGGGAGGTCGGTATTTTTATGGCAAAATATTCATATGAGTTCAAGAAAAAAGCAGTTATTGAATATCTGGAAGGTTGTGGTGGCTATGATTTTCTTTCTGCCAAGTATGGGCTGGGGTCAAAGACTCAACTTCAAATATGGGTTTCTGCCTACAAAAAATTCGGAGATGATGGACTTAAACGTTCCGGAAAAAAAGAAAAATACTCTTTCGAAAAGAAACTTTCTATTGTAGAGTTATATTTATCAAGTGAAATCTCATATCAAGATTTAGCTCTACAAGAAGGAATTACTAATCCAAGTATAATTGCAAACTGGGTTAATCGCTTTCGAGTTGCTGGTCCAGATGCGTTGAGACCACGTAAGAAAGGGTGTAAGAAAACGTTGAATAAGTCGGAAAGTAATAAGCAGGGAAAACCTGTTGAAGAGACTTCTGTTGATATAAGTGCAGAGCGTGTGAAGGAACTTGAGGATGAACTCCTTAAGCTAAGAATCGAGAATGCATTTTTAAAAGAACTGAGGAGGCTGCGTTTAGAGGACGAGGCAAAAATGAGAGAATGGCGCTCGTCATCAACAGTCTCCGACGAGAATTCAAACTAAAAGACCTTCTCTCTTATACTGGCATGCCAAAAGCAACATATATGTATTGGCAAAAGCGATTTGATAGAGAAAATCCCGATAAAGAACTTGAAGAAAAAATCCAAGAAATCCGTAAGAATAATAAGGATTATGGATATCGAAGAATACATGCAGAGCTTCGTAATCAGGGATATAGAATCAATAAAAAGAAAATTCAGAGAATCGTTCAAAAGCTTGGCTTGCAAGTAACATCCTATATGCGAAAAAGCAGGAAATATAGTTCTTACATGGGCAAAGTGGGTACCGTTGCCCCTAACAGAATTCGTAGACGATTTAATACAAACATACCACATCAAAAAATCACAACAGATACGACAGAATTTAAGTATTATGAAGTTGATTCCAAAGGACATATGACTATGCATAAACTTTATCTGGATCCATTTATGGATATGTGTAACGGAGAAATCCTAAGTTATGGAATAGACAAGAAACCTTCTGCTAAGAATGTAATGAACGCCTTGGATAAGGCTATTGAAGTAACTTCAGACTGTCCTTATAGAAGAACCTTTCATTCGGATCAAGGCTGGGCCTACCAAATGAAAGCATACACTCATAGACTAAAAGAGGAAAAAATATTCCAAAGTATGTCCAGAAAGGGAAACTGTCTTGATAACTCAGTAATGGAAAATTTTTTTGGGATTCTTAAGCAAGAAATATACTATGGTGTTGTTTACTATAGTTATGAGGAATTAAAATCTGAAATAGAACGATTTATAAAATACTACAACGAGCAACGAATAAAGGAAAAGTTAGGATGGATGAGTCCTGTTCAATATAGACGCCATCTTTTAACTGCATAAAGAAAAAAGAGACTGTAACGAAATGATTTAATCATTTCGTTAGGCTTCTTTTTTTTCCATATTTTTCATGATATGTAGTATATGATTTCATTCTATTCATTCTCATAAGACTCACAATAAAAAAACCCTAAAAAAGGGCGTAA
>NZ_JAGBIX010000063.1:0-53751 GCF_017934775.1 Kandleria sp.
TAACACAGGTTGTTTCATCTTTTTTAGTTAAATACGAAAAAAGATGATTACTAAGATATACTCAGTAATCATTTTACTGTTTATATAGATAAAATTGAGGGTAGTGTATTAGTGCTATGTGATATAGATTTTTGACACTACCAAATTATTTAAGGGGGAATTTTATGAAAAAAGCCTTCATTCTTTCTCTTGCATTTGCTTTATCTTTCTCTTTGATGCAATCAAAGACCATACAGGCAGATGAGTTTAGCGGGAAAGAAGATGAATATATCTCATTATGTTCTTCAGCAACACTTACTAAATCAAAAGAAAAAGTCTGCAAAAGATTTAATAAATACTTAAAGAATAAGACAGCTAATCTTAAAAGCAGCATCAATAACAGCAAGGCTGATATCGATAAGACAAGCAATAACATTGAAGAGACTAACAAGAAAGTTGAAGAACTTACTGATCGTATTACAGAACTATTAAAACAAATTGAATACTATAAAGTAACAATCCAGAACTATCAGAATGAAATTGATACAAAAGTTAAACAGATTGGTTCTCGTATGTATAGTATGCAGTCAACTTACAATACGAATACTTTTATATCTTATCTTCTTGAATCAAAATCAATCAGTGATCTATATTCACGATTAGCAAGCTTGGGACAGCTTACTTCTTATGAAAAACAGTTAGCTGAAGAAATTGAACAGAAGAAAAAAGAAAAACAGGAACAAGTTAAGGCTATGACTGAAGCACAGATTAAACTTGCGGAAGAAAAGAAAAAGCAGAAGGAATTAGCTAACCACTATATTGAACTTAAAGCACAGCAGCAAAAACAATTGGCTGAACAGCAGCAGCTGAAATCAAAATACAATTCAGCACAATCTAAAGTCGATGCTGCACTGGAAGCCATGTATGAACGTGATCGTGCTTCTCGTGTGACTTACAGTGGTACTGTAGGTAAAGGTTCAGCAACTGGTAGAGCTATTGCAAGTGCTGCATTAACACAGCTTGGACATCGCTATTATTGGGGTGCTACAGGACCTACATACTATGATTGTTCAGGTCTAGTCTATTGGGCCTATAACAAAGCAGGTATCGGTATTGGACGTCTTACTGCTGCAGGATATGCCGCTTCGGGTAAATCCGTCAGCCGTGCTTCCCTTTCTCCTGGAGATGTTATCACATTCTCATATGGATCAGGTGTTGCTCATATTGGTATCTATATTGGCAATGATCACTTTGTTCATGCATCAGGTCGTGGTTCTTCTACTCATGGTCAAGATCCTAACCAGTGTGTTAAGGTAGCTACTTTATCAGGAAGATGGACAAGCTTTGTACATAACTATCGAAGACTTTATTAAGAAGGCAAGTTCCGAATAACGGGGGATTCTGATTGATTGGTATCACAAATTTTAGGGTATGCCTTTCCCACGAAAGTGGAAAGATAAAATCAAAATTATCGGTTTGGACTGATATCATCACTGATATCAGTCCTTTTTTGTCATTTTTTTCGTTTATCCATTCCCTGCTTGTCGGCTGGGGCTCCAGGAAGAACGTCATCTCTGAATTGAGGCAGAGCAGTACCTTGTTCCTGAAGCGATGCCAGTTGGAGTAGCCGGTGTGGTATTGTGTCAAGATTTAGTACAACTCAAACATCAGTTTTCAGTAATGATATCAATGAAAATTTCCCCAATTCGGGTGGTTAGTATTCTTTGCTTTTTGGTTCTTCTGCTTTCGTCAGAATGTTTTTACTCCTATAGGATGGGCCAACGATATTGATGACATGGGAATGATGCGCAGCTGTTCCCCAGAGGGAGTCTCATAGGCAGAATGCGGAACTGCGAACTTTCTTAGGCTTATGCCATGGGCTCGTGTGTACGATTTAAATGAATTGTAGTTCCATTCGATCTCATCCCTGTATCTGTCAAATCAGCTCTTCATATGCTTTCTTTTTGGGATTCCTCCTGAAACATAATATTTTCGTATTGTCTTGCGATCTATCTTATATCTTCTTGAAAGATCGGAAAAGTTTGGCATTATGCCTTTCTCAATCATGATGTTTAATTCTCCTGCAAAATTTAGTTCCATTACTATGACCTCCTGTATGTTTTGTAGAAGTCATAGTATAAATGAAAAAAGATAACTAATCGAATGATCAAATCTGGCCAAAATTGGCCAAATTCTAACCACCCGAATTGGTTATCTTTACATTACGCTCATTACGCCACTGGACGAGTTCGCTTATTTTTTAATGTATGTAATACTTTTTCCTCATTTCCATGTTTTACATTCATTAAAGGTATAGCGGTAATAGATGGTTTAAAATTACTAGCATAAACTGAAGACATTGTAATCAAGAAAGACAAAAATGCACAAAATACTATGAAAAATTTATTCAGAATCAATTTTGCTTCTTTAATAAATAATATAAATTCATGCCAATTAATATGAATATTAAAAATAAAAAATGAGAACTTGACGCAAACATCATTGGTTTAATGCAGATAAACAAAGATAAGCAAATTAAAACAATAATATTAACAAGAATGATAGACATATTAACTTTGTCTAGCGTAAAGAATGATGATAACAGAAGGGCTCCAATCACAATAACTATTGCATCACGTGCAAGAGAAAGTGGATTGGCACCACTGTCACTTACTTTCAAATAATTAGACACCATTAAAGTAGAAATGTAATACAAAGCAAGTGCACAATATTGTAACACTAAATATTTTAAAGCACTTTTTTTCAAAATACTATTCAACTCCTCTCAAGTAACAGCATAGTAATCTTTTTTATCAATAAAAAATACAAATGAGAACATAAACAAAAAATCAATTTCATATAAAATTACTCCAGCTTATCATTGCCTTTTATATCTAAATGATAACATAAAAAAATATAGACAACAATATACAAACAAAAATTGTTTCTGTTTTCCAAAATTACAGATAGTGTCAAGAATTTTATGTAATTTCATGATTTCCATTTTTGGATTTTTGTCTGATTTTTCTTCTTAATGCATTCAACAGTAAGCATCTTCTATTCTTCAGTGACTTCTCGAATCCTCTATGGATTCGGGAAGGAATTTCTCGTTATAGCGTTCAAATTGTGATACAAGAAACTTTTCTTCCGATAGTTCTGTAGGGAACTGTTCCTTGACCTTGAAGCATCGCTTGAGCTGCTTGTTGTAGGTTTAAATCATGTTCGTAGTGTAGATGTTGCTTGTTATTTCTTTTGGAAAATCATAGGAGATGTACATGTTGATGCTCCTGAGAGAGTCGATTATCTTGGGATGCTTTCTGCTCCACTTCCTGTTGAAGCTCGGTAGCTGATCCTGTGTATTGTTATTGTCATCCAAAGTATGACAGCATAGAAGTCTTCAGTGATTTCAGTACGATCACTTGCACGACATTTGCTGCTGATGTTTCCTGCACATGAAGCAGACATTTCTGGATCATTGACATTGAATAAACAATATTGATCACTTTCTCCATTCAATTCAGTTCATCGGTACGTATTCCAAGTGCAATGTGTATAGTCTTCTTCTGGACCGTATCGCGTCTAATGTAGGCATGAATCAATCAAGACAAGAAAATGCCAAGACGCTCTGCTACTAAATCTTGACACAGTACCAATTCTTCAGGCGAAGTTGAACGATTGGTATGATACTATTGTACCTCATACCTTTCCCACAAATCAAAAAAGAGCGGGTCTGAAAAACAATTCCAGAATCCCACTGAAAGTAACAGAAAAGTCGATTTCCCGTAGTTTGGAAGATTATCATTAAGAAAACGCATGAGCGTTTTCTTTTTTTCAAAAGAGGAATATCAGCTATGATATTCCTCGTATACATGATTTTTCTTTAATTTTCTAATCTTAGCGACTTCTTTAATAGCATCCTTAGCAGACATCCCCTTATCTACAAACGACTGCACATGCTCTTTTATAGACTGTTCAAAGACCTCTTCTTCTACAATCTCCTTTGCCCCTTCAACGACAATAACCATTTCACCTTTTAGATCATCACAAATTTCAAGAACTTCACTTATTGTTCCTCTAATAATCTCTTCATGCTTCTTAGTCAACTCTCTACATAAGGCAATATGACGATCACCAAGAATCTCCAACATAACTGTTAAAGTCTTCTTAATACGATGAGGTGCTTCATAGAAAACAATAGTCATCATCTGATTCTTAAGTTCTTCAAGTTCCTTCTTCTTATTCTTATTTTCATGAGATAAGAACCCATAGAACATAAATGGCTGAGGTGCAATTCCTGAAACCACAAGTGCATCCAATGCAGCATTACATCCTGAAATGGGTACTACATTATATGAAGCATCAATAGCAGCTTTTACAAGCTCATATCCTGGATCACTGATTGCAGGATAACCAGCATCACTTACAATTGCGATATTTTCCCCTTCTTCTAATAAATGAAGAATCTTAGGAATAGCTACATGAAGATTATGTTCATGATGAGAAATAAGCTTAGCTTTAATATCAAAATGATTCAACAGCTTAATTGTATTTCTAGTATCCTCACAGGCAATATAATTGACACTCTTTAATACTTCAATACTACGAATTGTCATTTCTCCTAAATTACCAATTGGTGTTGGTACTAAATAAAGCGAAGCTTTATCATTTTTAAAACTTGATTGTCTATACATCTTTATCAACTCCAAAATATTTCATCACTTCATCACTATATGATCCATCTTCATTATGACTGTAGAGCGGAGCTTCTATACGAAGACCAATCTTCCCTTTCTTTATGGCTTCAATAAGGAAAGTATTAGCTTCTCTTCCCTGTTTAGGATAAACAAAACGCAATCTCTTAGGTTCAAGATCATACTTCTGTAAAAGATTGATTGTCTCAATAAGACGATCAGGACGATAGACCATTGCAAACTTTCCTCCATGATCAAGGATAAATGAAGCACTTGCGATGATCTCTTCTAAAGTGATGGCAATCTCATGTCTTGCAATCTGAAGATATTCATTATCATTTAAATGACTCTTCTCCCCTAACTTAAAGAAAGGTGGATTACAAACCACAAGCTTTACTCTTCTATTGTTTTTAACATACTCCTTAATATCCTGATTTACAATTGTGATCTGGTTTTCCAGGTTATTAAGAGCAACATTCTTTCTTGCTAAATCAACAGCTTCTTCCTGTATTTCTACCCCAACAATATTTGTCGTAGTTCTATTCGATAACAATAAAGGAATAGCTGCATTATTTGTTCCAAAATCAATAATCTTTTCAACGTTTTTATTGATAGAACAAAAATTCGCTAATAAAACAGTATCCAAAGAAAAGTTAAACATATCTTTTCTTTGGATAATTTTCATATTCTCATAAGCAAGAAGATAATTAGTGACTTCTTGATTCATTCTTTACATTCTCTTTCTTACGATTTCTATTTTGTTTATTATGTGGTTTACGTTTATTTGGTTTCTTCTTAAAAGGCTTTTCTTGTTTAGACTGCTTTTTAGCATGTCCCTTTTCTTCATTTGTAGCCTTCTTCTCTTCTCTTGGTAGTCGATGTTCTCTTTTCTCTTTTCCTTGGTTCTTATTAAATTCTTCTAGAGAAACAAATCTTACACTGTTATCTTCATCGATAAACTTAACCAATCCACTAATAACATTCAATCCAGTAACTTTAACTTGATGACCTTCAAATGTCGTTCTGGTTCCAATTCTAGGGAACTTCTTCTTTAAATCAGTATATGCTTCATCTTCATATTTAAGACAGCATAATAATCTGCCACATGCTCCTGATATCTTATCAATATTAATAGCAAGAAGCTGATTCTTAGCCATATTGATAGAAACACCATCAAACTCTCCTAAAAATGAATTACAACAAAGTGGCATACCACAAGTACCAAGACCACCAACAATCTTTGCTTTGTCTCTTGGTCCTACTTGTCTTAATTCAATACGACATTTAAAGACACTTGCTAACTTCTTAAGCAACTCTCTAAAATCTACTCTTTCATCTGCAGTATACATAAAGATTACTTTAGAAGCATCCAATGTATATTCACAATTAATCAATCTCATATCCAAGCCACTTTTCTCAATGATATCTTTACAGATCTCAAATGACTTTTCTGCCTTGATCTTATTGATACTATAAACTTCCACATCAGCTCTATTAGCTTTTCTTTTGATAGGCTTCAGTTCCGCATTCAACTTGAATTCAGAAATGTCTTTCAATTCTGAAATCATTTCCCCTAGTTCAAGACCACGGATTGTTTCTACTACAACTTTATCTCCTTTGTGCAAATCTAACGTTGTAGAAAAATAATAGAACTTCCCTACATTGTTAAACTTTACAGCTGCCAATCGTTCCATGTTTACACTCCTTTCATCATTTTATAGACCATACTATCCATCAGTAAAGAAAGGTTCGCATTTGTATCTATAGAATAAATAGTATCTAATACTAACTCTATTCTTTTCAGTATTTTTTGATCTTCTGGTAATGCAGCAAATAATTCTTTATGCTTTGTAAATGTCAATGGGATAGAATGTTTCACGTGAAACAAATCTCTCAATGCAAGCACAAGCATATTCAAGAACAATCTTGTAACATTCTTATCGTTCTTATACTTCTTAATTAATGTCACCTGTGTATTAATCAAAAGATTACCAGGATTCTGATAAAGGTCTTCTACAAAATTCAATGCATAGATCTTAGTATCCTCATAAACTTCACTATCCTTCATTTCCATGCAGGCATCTTTAGAATGAAAAAGCTGAGATAATACACTTGCATCTTCTTCATCTACATTCTCATTCATAAGAGAAAGCTGGATACTTGTTTTTGATTCAGGTAAAAGATGGATAACCTGACATCTCGATTGAATAGTAGGTAATACCTTATTGACATTCTTCGTTGTCAGAATCGCAAATACCCCTTCCTGAGGTTCTTCCAAGAATTTCAATAAACTGTTCATTGCGGATGGAGAAGAATTCTCAATATTCTTTAATATATATATTCTCTCTTTTCCTTCAAAAGAAGACTTCTTGAATTCTGATTGAATATATTCAACATCATCCTTCTTAATAGAAGATTCATTTCCATCATAGACAATGAGATCAGGATAGATTCCTTCTTTAATACGACGACAATCTTCGCACTCTTCACAGGCGAGTACATCATTATCACAGATAATGCTCTGTGCCAAGAATGTCGTAATGCTTTCTGTATTGTTGCCAACAAGCATATAAGCATGGGAAGGCTTATGTTCCTGGAAGCTTCTTGTTAAGATCCTATATAGGACAGGCTGTGTTTTTTTTAGAAATTCTTTATTTTGCATAATCGACCTTCTACCAATGATTCTAACTGCTGATAAACACCATCTTTATCTAGACTAGCATCTATCTTCTTAATACGATCTTTAAATGTTTCACATATAGCAAGATATCCATCATAGACTTTCTGATGGAAATCTAATGATTCTAGGTCCAGACGATTTACTTCACGTTCATCATCTGACATAACTCTTTTTAAAGCAATCTCAGGCTTAACATCAAAGAAGACTGTTAAATCAGGAAGAACATTCTCAGTTGCAAAGAGATTCATTTCATAGACTTCTTTAACACCAAGACCTCTTCCGATTCCCTGATAGACAAGTGAACTATCGATAAATCTATCACAGATCACAATACCCCCTTTTTCAAGAGTTGGTAAAACCTTTTCAACAAGATGCTGTCGTCTGCTTGCAGCATAAAGCAATGCTTCTGTTTTCGCATCCATTTCTTTATTATTGACATCTACAATGACATCTCTAATCTGTTCTGCAATTGCAACACCACCAGGTTCTCTTGTATAGGTAACCAGGTATCCTTCTTTCTTTAGTTTTTCAATCAATCGAAGTGCAGCCGTTGTTTTTCCACTTCCGTCTCCGCCTTCAACTGTAATAAACAAACCTTTCATGATGTAAACCTCCACTTCAATATTATATAAAAAAATTCTTCAATATTAAAGACATAATTGTTTGCGTAGAAGTATATAAAAAGATATGTTTCACGTGAAACATATCTATATTTTCTTACGATCCTCCAATGATCTTAACAATGTTAATTCATCCGCATAATCAAGACTGCTGCCAATAGGCAATCCATTAGCAATACGAGAAATCGTAATGTTCTTTTTATTTAGAAGCTTAGCAAGGAACAGAGCAGTTGTCTCCCCTTCTCTTGTAGGATTAGTCGCAATAATGACTTCCTTCGTATTCTCATCTAGACGATCCAACAATGACTGAATATTCAAGTCATCCATTGTCTTCCCATCCATGATAGAGATTGTTCCTCCTAGCACATGATATACACCATGAAATTCTTTAAGCTTTTCCATCGCAAAGACGTCTTTAGGAGACTCTACAATACAGATTGTGTGGTGATCTCTTTCTTCATCTTTACAGATTTCACACACATCATCTTCACAAATATGACCGCATACTTTACAGTAATGAATCTTTTTCTTGAAGTCAGTCAATGCGTGAGAGAAGCGATTTACTTGATCATCATTCATAGAAAGAACATGATACGCCATTCTTTCTGCTCCCTTTGCGCCAATGCCTGGCAGCATCTTAAAGCATTCCATTAGCTCTTCAAATGTTTTTGGATATTCCATGTTTATTCCTTTCTATTAGTCTTCAGAAAATTCAACGAGGTCAGATCCAAATAGATCTACCGCAAATTTCTGAGCATCACTCATTTCTACGTTGTTTAAATCATGACCATCAATATGTTTCAATACAATTGGTCCTGGTTTAGGCAATGCTTTCTTCTTCATCAATTCAATGAAGTGATTACGCATTGCAAGCCATTCTTTTTCTTGCATAGCAACAAAGCGATAGTCTTCATTAAATATTTCATGCAACAATGAAGCAAGCTGCTTATAGTTCTTATAATAATTTACTGCATTTACTTCTGGCATAAACTCATATGATATAACCAGACCACCATGACATGCAGCTACCGGCTTACCACTCGCTAACATGCTTGCAGCTTTTGCAGTGTTCATATTGGCCATATATCTTTTTACAATTGGCCATTTTTCCTGAATACGATTAAGAATGTGGCGATCAGCCTGTACAAGTATGTTCATGATATCAGCTTGATCGACTTCAATATTATCATCATGTTTTTCTACTTCTTCTTTTTCTTCAAACTGGAAGACAGGCTTTTCTTCTTCAACTGTTTTTTCATTTACAATTGAAGTTTCTTCAACTTCTTTCTCTTCTGCTACCGGAGTTGGTTCTTCAACTTCTTTCTCTTCTACTATAGGAGCAGGCTCTTCATCTGATTTTTCTTCTACAATCTTAACCTTATTTTCGGGGATAGCTTTCTTTTCTACTTCGACAACCTGTACATTGTGATCCTGGTTACAAAGCTTAAGAATAGCTAATTCAAAGTAGATATCAGGATTAACTGAACGGGCATATTTCTCAGTAGCTGCTAATAGAATATCAATGAAAGATAAAGCATCATCACTTGTAATATAGGGAACTATACTGTCAATATATCCTTCTGATAATACTGAAAGTATTCCAACATTATGTGTATTCTTATAAATAACAACATCTTTTAAGATATCAATAATATCATATGTTAATCGTTTTACATCAATACCACTAGAATCCATCTTATGAATAATATCCAATGTTCTATTCATATCTTTAGATAAGATCACTTTAATTAGATCAATCTTATCGGATAAAGATACAATACCGTAGATAGAATTAACATCTTCTTCAGTTAAATGATCATCATTGTAAGCTAAACATTGTTCAAGAATAGAAAGCGCATCACGCATTCCCCCATTGGCAAGCTTAGCAATCAAGGAAAGTGCTCCCTCATCATAAGTCTTGCCTTCTTCTTTCATAACAGTTTCCATACGACCTACAATTTCCTGATCAGTCAATCTGCTAAAATCAAAACGCTGACAGCGTGAAATAATTGTAGGGAGTATCTTATGTGGTTCAGTTGTCGCAAGAATAAAAATAACATGAGCAGGTGGTTCTTCTAATGTCTTTAATAAGGCATTAAATGCCCCTGTAGACATCATGTGAACTTCATCGATAATGTATACTTTATACTTACCTTGAACCGGTGCATACTTGACCTTTTCAATTAAATCTCTGACTTCTTCTACCCCATTATTGCTGGCAGCATCAATTTCAATTACATCCTGATGCGTACCTTTTTCAATTGCCTTACAGTTCTCACATTCACCACAAGGCGCATCATCACTTGAACAGTTGACAGCTTTCGCAAACAGTTTTGCGACCGATGTTTTCCCTGTTCCACGTGGACCACAGAACAAATAGGCATGCGCAATCTTGTTTTCTTTAATCGCATGCTTCAATGTTGTTATAATTGCTTCCTGACCAGAAACATCCGCAAATGTTTGTGGTCTATATGTTCTATATAAAGATTTATATGCCATTATTCATCACCTTCTTCATTATACATGAAATGATACTTAAAAAGAAGAATCAACAGATTCTTCTCTTACTGCGAAAATAATTAGAAAGAATACTTGAACATTCTTCCTTCAATACCCCTGAAGTAAGCTCTACTTCATGGTTGTATGTATAATCATTTAACAAAGTAGACATACCTGGCCAGCGTGAATCAGCAGCACCAAAGACTACCCTTTTAATCCGTGACTGCACAATGGCACCCGTACACATCATACATGGTTCCAATGTCACATACAAAGTACAATCATTCAAATACCATGAATCAAAATAACAATTGGCTTTCTCAATCGCAAGAATCTCCGCATGAGCAATTGTTCTATTAGAATGTTCTTTATAGTTATGACATTTAGCAATCACCTGATCATTATAGACAATAACAGCTCCTACTGGAACCTCGTTAACATCAGCTGCTTTTTTTGCTTCTTCGATTGCTAATGACATGTAGTATTCATCATTCATTTTTCTACCTCATTAAAAAATGCCACTACACATAGAAGTTGATCCTTAATGCTGCTACCTTCCGGTCCTGACATGGTTCAGATGCATCTATTGTAATGGCAAGAATTATTATAGCATATTATCCCACTTTTTCAACCCGTTTTTCATTTTGTTTGATTTTGTTGCTTTGAGACCTTTTAAATATATTTATCAAAACATACAATATTTCCCTTAAATAAAGGGAAATATGCATATTTTATGTTGATTGAAGATTAAAATAAACGCATCGAAATATAAAGATATGTATCATTATCCACTTTATTTCTTCTATTTTAACATTTTAATATAACTTCATTTATAAAAAACTGCTGGCATAATGCCAGCAGCTAGAAAATTATTTTGAAGGAACAATCTTATCCTTGCCACCCATGTATGGTCTTAAGCATTCTGGGATTGTGATTGATCCATCTTCATTATAGTTGTTTTCAATAACCGCAATTAATCCTCTTGGAGTAGCGACTACTGTATTGTTTAATGTATGAAGATAGTAAGTACCCTTATCGTTCTTAGCTCTGATACCAAGTCTTCTTGCCTGAGCATCACCTAATGTAGAACATGAACCAACTTCAAAGTATTTCTGCTGTCTTGGAGACCATGCTTCAACATCACATGATTTAACTTTAAGATCAGCTAAATCACCAGAGCAGCATTCTAACTGTCTTACTGGGACATTCATGTTAGTGAATACTTCAACTGTATATTTCCACATCTTTTCATATTCTTCCATTGATTTTTCTGGTTCACATAAAACGATCATTTCTTCTTTTTCGAACTGATGAACTCGGTATAATCCTCTTTCTTCAATACCGTGAGCTCCGCCTTCTTTACGGAAACATGGAGAATAAGATGTCATTCTAATTGGAAGATCTTCTGATTTAACAATCTGACCCTGGAAACGTCCGATCATTGAATGTTCAGATGTACCAATTAAGAATAAGTCTTCATTTTCAATCTTATACATCATGGCATCCATTTCTTCAAATGACATAACACCATTAACAACTGATGATCTGATCATAAATGGAGGAATAGCATAAGTGAATCCTCTATCGATCATATAATCTCTCGCATACGCTAACATTGCTTCGTGTAAACGAGCGACATCTCCTAATAAGTAATAGAAACCTTCACCTGAAGTTCTACCAGCAGATTCTTTATCCATTCCGTTAACTCTTGCGATAATATCCGCATGATGAGGAATTTCGAAATCAGGAACCTTAGCTTCACCAAATCTCTGTACTTCAACGTTTTCTGAATCATCTTTTCCTACTGGAACTGATGGATCAATGAAGTTAGGAATCTGATACATAACTTCAGTTAATTTTTCATTATATTCTTTTTCTTCTTCTTCAAGCTTAGGAAGCTGTTCATTGATGGATTTAACTTTAGCCTTAGCTTCTTCAGCTTCTTCCCTCTTGCCTTCTCTCATAAGCGCACCGATGCTCTTTGAGATCTTATTCTTTTCAGCACGAAGTTCACTACCTTTAGTGATTGCTTCTCTTAATTTTTTATCATATTCTACAGCTTCATCTACAAGAGGAAGTTTATGATCCTGGAACTTCTTCTTGATATTTTCTTTAACCGCTTCTGGATTTTCTCTTAACTTTGCAATATCAATCATGATAATACTCCTTTATGTAGTTTTCACTGCAAATTATACAACATATAAATTTAAAAGAAAAGTCCCATTCAAAGGACTTTTCTTTCAATAATTTAGGATTTTTATATCTTAATCTTTTTTACTTGATCACTAAGATAAATCTCTTTTGCTTTTTTAATATCAGATACGTGTTCTGCTTTTGTCGTACAGCATCCACCTACCCCTTTAGCACCAGCTTTCATCCATAGTAATGCATAATCCTTAAATGATACATGATCTTTATTAGGAGACCATGTCTTTGTTTTTGGATCATAGATATCACCACTATTTGGATAAACCGCAACTGGTACATCCGCATATTTTGTTAAAGTTAAAATAAGATTCTCAATATGTGTTGGATATGTACAATTGACACCAATCATCTGTAGATGAGGATGGTCTTTTAAGGCAATAGCACATTCCTTGATTTCTTGTCCTTCGTAGGTATGAATATCATCACGACATGAGAAGCTGATCCAGTAATCAACACCTAATTCTTCTGCTAAATTAGCTTCAATTAATGCTTCTCTTAAAGATGGATCAGTTTCAAAGAGAATCAGATCAGCACCTGCATCCCATAATAGTTCAATGCGTCGTTTATGGAAATGACGTAGTTCTTCATCAGAGATTTTATACTGTCCTTTATATTCACTGCCATCAGCTAAATAGGCGCCATATGGACCAACAGCCCCTAAACAAAGTGGCCAGATATCATCTTCTGATGCTTCTTCATCCCACCATTCTTGACGTGCCTGTTTAAACAGTTCAACTGATAGTGTGATATAATCTTCAGCTTCTTTTTCTGTATATCCTGCTTCCATTAATCCTGGAATAGAAGCCTGATAACTACATGTAATACCGCACTGAGCGCCAGCTCTAAAATAGTATTTATGGACTTCCTTGATTTTTTCAGGATGTTCAATAAGTGCAGTTGCACTCCATAATTTATTAGAAAGATCCATTCCTAGAGCTTCCAAAGCGGTAGACATAGAGCCATCAATAACTAATATATTTGTTTTTTCTAATGTTTCTTTTAATGATGTACGCATAGTTTTTTCTCCTTATTTTCCTGGAAGATAACGATACCAGAAATCGTTAAATAATCGCAGAATTTCATTATGTTTCATAACAATAAAGATCATTGTCATAATAACATAGACAGCGGACAAAATATCTGTCATAGCCCAAAGTGATGTTGCTTCTACATTATAGAAAAGCACACATGGGATAAGATAGTAGATCATATAAATACGTGTTGCCACTTTGTTGGCGAACGTATCCCCAAATACATAATTGACAGATTTCTCGCAGCTATAATACATTCCAATGATAGTTGTCCATGCAAATACCGCAATCGCAATAGCCATGAAATAGCCTCCATAGCGTCCAAATGTCGTTTTGAAGGCAACTGTAGTCAACTGAGCAGAAGTCGTCTTAGGATAGTCAATATAGACGTTTGTGACGATGATAGATAAAGCTGTCACTGAACAGACAACAATAGTATCAAGAAAGACTTCTCCCCAGCCCCATGAGGACTGTCTTACTGGATGATCAGTCTTAGCACTCGCATGAGCAATAATCCCATATCCTGTACCAGCATCATTAGAATAAAGCCCTCTTGCGATCCCAAAACGAACAGCTTCTTTAACACTCGCCCCAGCAAATCCACCGATACCAGCCATTGGTGTAAAGGCACTTTTTACAATTAATGTCAATGCTGGAATAATAGCATCATAATGTGTAACAAGAATACCAATTCCGCCGAGAATATAAAGCATTGTCATAAATGGAACAACACGTTCCATGATTGCTGAAATACGCTTTAATCCTCCAAATATCGTAATAAAACAGCTAACTCCTAATACAATAATAGTCAAACGTGTATCAATATGAAAAGCTTCAAATAAAGAACTCGTTACCGCTTCACTTTGAACTGAACAAGTCCAAGGACCAAGTACAAAACAGGCAACCCCCAATAATAAAGCACCTGTCTTCCATCCTAGCGCATTCTTCATTACAAAAGAGCGATCGCACATATATTCATCCATCGACTCATTATACTTCACACGATAGCGCTGACCTAAAATAATCTCACATGCCTTCGTAGACATCCCGAAAAGGCCAGACACCCACATCCAAAAAATAGCTCCCGGTCCGCCTGATACGATGGCTGTGGCTACGCCACCAATATTCCCGACACCGATGGTGTTGGCCATCGCTGTACAGGCAGCCGCAAACCCTGAAACACTTCCTGTTCCTTCTCCCTTCTTCAACATTTTTCCATAAGTGTTCTTAAAATGAAAACCAATACGTCTGAAGTTATACATAAACTTAAATCTAATAGAAAGATATATTCCCATTCCAAGAAGAAGAACAGTCATCCATGTCCCCCACATGAAATCTGCAATACTCGTTAAAAATGCACCCATAAAATTCCTCCTTTACATAATACATTCACTATAAAGAAGAATATCCTAAATGTACATTACCATTTTTCTATAGTTGGGTATAGAGTAATGTAATATCAAAAAAGAAAGTGTTATTCAGCACTTTCTTCTTCCTCTTCATTCTTTTCTACAACTGAGATAGATGAAACAGTAGCACCGTCATCAACACGAATAAGTCTTACACCCTGTGTTGCACGACCAGCAAATTTAACCTGTTCCATTGGCAATCTGATAATAATACCTTCACTTGTCATGATCATAAGATCTTCATCACCATTTACCGCTCTTAAAGCGACAAGCTGTCCATTCTTGTTGGTAATATTAACAGTCTTAACACCTTTACCACCACGTTTAGCAAGACGATATTCATCAAGAGAAGACATCTTACCATAACCATTAGCAGTAACAATCATGATCTTTTCACCTTCCGAATTAGTAGTCATGCCAATAACACTGCTGCCATCAACATTCATACCACGAACCCCGGAAGCACTTCTTCCCATTGCTCTTACATCCTGTTCATCAAAACGGATAGCTTTACCATTGGCAGCTGCCAATAGAATTTCTGAATGACCATCTGTTAATTTAACATCAACTAATTCATCATCATCTTTTAAGCTAATTGCAATCTTACCAGTCTGTCTGATTCTTTCAAATTCCGCAAGTGGTGTTCTCTTGACAATACCCTTCTTAGTTACAAAGAATAAGAAGTTTTCATCAGAGACTTCATCGCTCTTGATTGAAATCATAGACTTGATAGATTCACCCTTATCCATATTTAAAAGATTGATAATAGGCAATCCTTTAGCTGTTCTACCAAACTCAGGAATATTATATCCTTTTAGACGATAAACCTTACCAGCGTTTGTAAAGAACAACAAGTGGTCATGAGTGGACATATTAAGTAAGCTATCAACAACATCATCATTGTTTGTAGCCATACCCTTGATACCTTTTCCACCTCTATTTTGCGCCTTGTATGTATCTACTGGCATACGTTTAACATAACCGTTTGTAGTAAGTGAGATGATGATATCATCAACTGGGATTAAATCTTCATCTTCAATATCAAACGTACCCTGAATGATTTCAGTACGTCTTTCATCCGCATATTTTGCCTTGATTTCAAGAAGTTCATTATCGATAATTTCAATAATTCTTTCCTTGTTGGCAAGAATATCCTTTAAGTCCGCAATTGTTTCAAGTAAGCTATTCAATTCATTCTGAATCTTTTCTCTTTCCAAACCAGCCAATCTCTGTAGCTGCATTTCTCGAATAGCTTTAGCCTGTCTTTCAGACATATCAAATTCGTTCATTAATCTCTGCTGAATGATTTCAGTTGTACGAGAAGAACGAATTAATTCAATAATCGCATCAATCTGATCGATAGCTCTATTTAATCCATCGAGGATATGAGCACGATCTTCTGCTTTCTTTAATTCAAACTGTGTTCTTCTTCTAATGACATCTTCCTGATGTTCAAGATATGTCATAATTAAATCTTTTAATGTTAAAGTCTTAGGCTCATTATTGATAAGTGCAATTGTGTTAACACCAAAAGTAGTCTGTAAAGAAGTTAACTTATATAACTGATTTAAGATGACTTCAGGCTGTACATCTCTTCTTAATTCGATGACAACACGAATACCTTCTCTATCACTTTCATCTCTTAATTCAGTAATACCTTCAATATTCTTATTCTTTACATGTTCTGCAATCTTTTCAATTAATCTTGCCTTATTGACCATGTAAGGAATCTCAGTGACAATAATCGCCTTCTTGCCATTTCCGATATCTTCAATATCAGATTTAGCACGCATGGTAATTAATCCATTACCCGTCTCATAGGCTTTCTTGATAGCACTTCTTCCAAGAATATAGGCTCCAGTTGGGAAGTCAGGTCCTGGAAGATAATTATCCATGATTTCAGTAATTGTGATATCTGGATTTTTTGATATCGCTAGAATCGCATCAATAACTTCTCCTAAGTTATGAGGAGGAATATTGGTAGCCATACCAACGGCGATACCAGTTGTACCATTTACAAGTAAGTTTGGTATACGTGAAGGAAGAACCGAAGGTTCTTTTTCTTCTCCATCATAGTTAGGGACAAAATCTACAGTTTCCTTGTTAATATCTCTAACCATTTCCATACAAATTTTAGACATTCTTGATTCAGTATAACGCATAGCGGCTGCGCCATCGCCATCGATTGAACCAAAGTTACCATGTCCATCTACAAGCATATAACGATAAGAGAAGTCCTGTGCCATTCTTACTAATGCTTCATAGATTGAAGAGTCACCATGTGGGTGATATTTCCCCATGACGTCCCCAACAATTCTGGCAGACTTCTTATATGGCTTATCACTATAACAGCCTAATTCGTTCATCCCATGGATGATACGTCTTTGAACTGGCTTTAATCCATCTCTTGCATCTGGCAATGCACGTGATACGATAACGGACATTGCATATTCAAGAAAGGATTTTTTCATTTCACTAGTTAGATTTATATTCTTTATTCCACGATCTTCCATAAAGTATTCCTTTCTTAAATATCAAGATTTTCTACATATTTTGCATTTTCTTTAATGAACTCTCTTCTTGGTTCTACATTTTCACCCATTAATTTATCAAAGAGAAGATCTGCCTGCATAGCATCATCAAGATTAATCTGAAGCAATACACGGTTATCTGGATTCATTGTTGTATCCCATAACTGTTCAGCATTCATTTCACCAAGACCTTTGTAACGCTGAATAGAATATTTAGCAGTAGGTCCTAATTCTTCTCTAAGTTTATCTAGTTCATAATCACTATATAAATAATGATCTTCCTTGCCGTGTCTTAATAAATAAAGTGGTGGCTGTGCTGCATAGACATAACCTTCTTCAATAAGTGGTCTTAAGAAACGATATAAGAATGTCAACATCAATATTCTGATATGACCACCATCGACATCGGCATCGGTCATGATAACGATCTTGTGATATCTTAATTTATCAAGATCAAATTCATCACCAATTCCTGTACCAAATGCAGTAATCATCGATCTGATTTCCGCATTGCCTAGAATTCTTTCTAGTCTTGCCTTTTCCACATTCAAAATCTTACCTCTTAAAGGCAAGATAGCCTGTGTTCTTCTGTCTCTACCGGTTTTGGCACTTCCTCCGGCAGAGTCCCCTTCGACAATGAAGATTTCACATTCACTAGGATCCTTAGAAGAACAATCCGCAAGCTTACCTGGCAAGTTAGAAATATCAAGAGCAGTCTTTCTTCTTGTCATTTCTCTTGCACGCTTAGCAGCCATTCTCGCTCTAGAAGCTAATGAACATTTATCAAGAATAACTTTTGCGACATCAGGGTTTTCCAATAAGAACTTTTCTAATGCTTTAGAGAATACATTATTGGTAATTCTACGTACTTCCGCATTTCCTAATTTAGTCTTTGTCTGACCTTCATACTGAGGATCAGGATGCTTAACTGAAATAATAGCAGTTAATCCTTCACGACAGTCTTCACCGGAAAGATTATCATCTTTATCTTTCAAGAATCCTGTCTTTCTTGCAAAACTATTTATAACTCTTGTTAAGGCAGCTCTAAATCCTTCTTCATGAGTACCACCTTCATGCGTATTGATATTATTACAGAAAGAATAAATATTAGGCTGATATCCATCATTGTATTGAATAGCGATTTCTACTTGAACATCATCATCTTCAATAAACTTACCAGAACCTTCACAATCAATAATTTCATCATGAAGAGGTGTCTTAGATGCATTAAGGAAAGCAACATATTCTCTTAATCCACCTTCATAGTGGTATTCCTTAATGACAGGTTCCCCTTCTCCACGTTCATCTTCAAGAACAATTCTTAAACCTTTGTTTAAGAATGCAAGTTCTCTAATACGCTGATTTAATGTTTCAAAATCATAAGTCGTTGTTTCAGTGAAAATCTGAGCATCTGCTTTAAACATAACAGTTGTACCAGTATCATCACAATCTCCAACGATACTTAACTCATCTACTGGAGCTCCACCGTTTTCAAAACGCTGATAGTAAATATGACCATCACGATGAACATAAACTTCCAGCCATTCACTTAGGGCATTAACAACGGAAGCCCCTACACCGTGAAGACCACCTGATACTTTATATCCACCTTCACCAAATTTACCTCCGGCATGGAGAACAGTGAAGATTGTCTCAATTGTACTTAATCCTGTTTTTGCATTATGTCCGGTAGGCATACCTCGACCATTATCGACAACCTTGATGACACCATCAGGCATCATAATGACACGAATCTTTGTACAGTATCCGGCTAATGCTTCATCAATAGAGTTATCTACAATTTCCCATACAAGATGATGTAGACCCCTCGCTGATGTTGTCCCAATATACATACCTGGTCTTTTTCTGACAGCTTCAAGTCCCTCTAAGACCTGAATATCAGAATCGCCATAACTATGCTGGACTTTATTGTCTTCCATTAAGACTCCTCCTTTATAGATCCATTTACAATCTCTATTTTCTTAGCTTTCTCAATAAGAGAATGATGAAGTCCTTCAATTGATGTAGTTGTTACAAAAGTCTGTACTTTACCATCAATTAAATTAAGAAGCTTCGTCTTTCTCGTATCGTCAAGCTCACTTAAAACATCATCAAGCAGAAGAATTGGATATTCTCCTACTTGTTTCTTTACAATTTCCAATAAGGCCATCTTGATAGAAAGCACAATCGCACGCTGCTGACCTTGAGATGCAAACTGTGTTGCATCTTTCTTATTAAGAGTAATCTTCAGATCATCTCTTTGCAGACCATCCTGTGTCTTTCCATAGCGAATATCTCGATCATAATGATCCTTATATCGTGCTAAAATTGTATCCTTATCAATCTTTTTATACTGTGTTTCATATCCAATCATCAACAATTCATCATTGGCAATATATTGATATAAAGTAGAACTAAAAGAATGAAGAAGCTCTACAAAAGCAATTCTTCTTTGAATCAGATCTACCTGTAATTCAGCCATCTGTTCACTCAATACTTCCAAATAAAGATCTGCTTTCTTATGTTTAGACTTCAATGTCTTCAAGTAGACATTACGTTCCTTAAGCAGCTTATTGTATTTCGTGATGTTATACATATAGATCGGAGATATCTTTGATAGCTCACGATCTATAAGCTTTCTTCTTTTGCTTGGGTTCCCCTTTATCAAAAGTAAGTCTTCAGGCTGAAAAAGAATAACATTCAAATAGCCGATATACTCACTTAAACGTTTAATATCCTTATTGTTCAATATCGCCTTCTTCCCTTGGGAAGAAAGTACAATCTTAAGATGAAGAGGCATCGCATTAGAAACAGCTTCCCCTTCTACAATAGAGAACTCATCATCAAAGTAAATCATATCCTCAGAAGAACCTTTAAAGCTTCTTCCTGAAGAAAGAAGATAAATAGCTTCCAGGACATTCGTTTTACCTTGCGCATTATCCCCTATTAATATATTGATAAAAGGGTCAAACAGAAATGACTCTTTTTTATAATTACGAAAAGAAGTCAATTGAAGCGTCTTGATTAGCATGACACCTTATAGGATTCACCATTGTATGTAAATACATCACCATCACGAAGCTTCTTACCACGACGTGTTTCCACTTCACCATTGACACTTACTTCTCCCTCAGTGATGACTACTTTCGATTCAAAACCTGACGAAGTCGCACCAGCAAGCTTTAATGCCTGCCCTAAAGTGATATATTCTGTATGAATAACTAACTCTTTCATAGTTTCACTCCTTTTACCTTAATCTTTCATATTATATCATAAAAACAGTAAAAAATGAAGAAAATAAGAGTGAAAACGGCTATAGGATTTTTACTATAGAAAATCCAAAAAAACTCTTAAATCAAAAAATAGAGACAAATAAGAAGATGACCTCCTTATTTGTCTCCTCAATTATTAATAAGAACGTACTGGAAGAACGACTTGAATATTATCATCTCTTTCAACATCTTTGATGATGAAAGGTCTCATAGTTCCAGTAAACAAGATTTTAACAGTTTCACTACCAACTGACTTAATCGCATCAGATAAATATCTTGCACTAAATGAAATCTCTAATTCTTCTCCCTTATAGAAAGAAGCAGAAAGATCTTCTTCAACAGAACCAATTTCCTGAGAATATGAAGAAAGAACAACATGATTAGGACTCATATTCAATGTAACAATATTAGTAGAATCAACTGAGAATAATGAAGCACGATCAATGGCACTTAATAAGACAGAACTATTTACTGATAAAGAATAATCATAAGCATCAGAAATAAGACGTGATGTATCAGGATAAGTACCATCAATTAAACGAGATAGAATGTAGAAATCATCAATAACAAAGAGAATCTTACGATCACTTACAAAGACATTGATTTCTTCATCTTTTTCAATAATACGAGAAATCTCAGTTAATGATTTCTTAGGAACAATAATATTAAATGACTGTTCATCTTCTAAATTAATGACATTCTGAGCTAAACGGTAGCTATCTGTTGCAATAGCAACCATCTTTCCATCTTTAGCATGGAAATTAACACCAGTAAGTACTGGTCTAGTTTCTTTTTCACTAGTCGCAAATGAAGTTTTTTCAATAACAGTCTTTAATAAGAAAGCACGTAACTGAAGAGGAATCCCTTCTGTATTCATATCTACACGAGGATAATCATTGATTGGTGTTCCATTTAAATCAAACTTAGAAGAAGAACCTTCAATTCTTGTTAATGTTCCATCAAGGATTGAAATATGAACATCATCAGAATCAATTTTCTTAATAATCTCTAAAATATATTTAGAAGAAAGAACAACGCCACCTGTTTCAATGATTTCAATATCATCAGTAATTTTAGTTTGAATAGTAATATCACTATCACTACCTGTAAGAATTAATCCATCATCTAATAATTCAAATTTAATACCTGTCAATACAGGAAGTGGACTTTTTAAAGATACAGCTCGTGATACTTTAGATAATGCATTTAACAAGACAGTTCTTTTAATTACAAATTTCATTTTTTTCTCCTTTATTTATATATATTATTATATTAATTATAATAATATTGTGCACAAATGTGCATAACTTAAAATCTATCGAATTATTCACAATAAAAAGTGGATTTCAATTGTGAATGAGTTGTGCACAATTGTGACTAACTTAATTTCTTTTTAATCTCCTGGACAGCCTTTTTATACATGGCATCCTTCTTCATATTTTTTTCTACCTTATCACATGCCTTCATGACAGTAGAATGATCTCTTCCACCAAATTCTTTACCAATCTGAATAAATGACATATCTGAAATTAAGTTTCTAACAAGATACATGGCAATATGTCTTGCCACAATAATATTGGATGTACGTGATTTAGAATTAATCTGAGAAACACTTAAATTATAATATGTCGCTACACATTTTTTAATTTCATCGACTGTTAGATCATTTTGTACAGTTTTCGTTTCTTCAGTCTTATAGCTATCAGCGAAAGCTTCTAATGCAAATTCAAGATCAATGGATTCTTTAGATTGACCAAATACAAGCTTATAGAAAAGCAGTCTTTTTAAAGATCCCTCTAGTTCCCTTACATCCCTATTAAAATGAGATGAAATAAAGTCGAGTACTTCTTCACTAATAGGATAATCCACCTTTTCGATCTCTAGCTTCTTTTGAAGGATTGCTTTAGAAGTTTCAAATTCAGGAGTATCAATTGAGACTGTTAATCCGTTTGTAAAACGAGAAACAAGTCTATTTTCCATCCCTTTTAGATCTTTAGGTGGCTTATCGCTGGTAATGACAATCTGTTTATTGTCATTTTGTAGACTATTGAAGATGTTAAAGAACATCTCACTAGAAGATTCTTTTGATGCGATAAACTGGATATCATCAATTAATAAGGTATCAATATTACGATAACGTAAATTAAATTCCTTGATGGTACCATTTCCTAATGATGAAATATAATCATTAACAAATTGCTCACTTGAAGCATATAAAACCATTTTTTTAGGATCTTTCTTTTTAATATAGTTACCAATCGCATTAAGAAGATGGGTCTTTCCTAGACCAGAATTACTATAAATAAAAAGAGGACTGTAAGCTGTACCTGGTTTCATGGCAACAGCTAACGATGCATTCTGGGCGATTCTGTTGGAATTGCCGACGACGAAATTATCAAAGGTAAAATCAGGATTGAGATTATCGGAGAACTCAGGGATTTCTTCTTCTTCCTGAAGTTCTTTTTTATTATATTCTTTTTCAAATTGCGAATCAGAAAGGAGCTTAAGCTCATAGTGTGTATTGTGTTCGCTATTATAGATCTCAGCCATTAAAGGAAGGTATTCTTCGACGATACCAACATTAAATTCAAAAGGAGTTGTCAGTATGATGGAATTTCCTTCATATGTACGAGCCTGGAGATCATGAATAAAAGAATCAAATACGACAGAATCGTCAATCTGAGGTTTAATCTTAGGTAGGCATTGTGACCAATTTTCCTGAAGATTCATTAATTCACCTTCTTTCCGTCAACATTATAATGTATTTTGTGAATAAAATGAAGATGAAAAAAAGTTATCCACAATATATTCACACACTTATTCACCATTTTTGGCGTATCCTCATGTGAATAAAGAAAGTTACGCACATATTTGTGTTGTAGTGTGAATTGTGGATAACTAAGATATGCACACCCACAAATTTGTGAATAACTGTGAGTAACTTTTTAGCGCACATACTTATTCACAGGTTATGCACATATAATTATCCCCAAGAAAAAAGCAAAAAATAACTTTATTCACATCTGTGAACAATTCAAATTCATATATGAATAACTTGTGCACAAGTGGTGATTTATGACCAAAAAAGCCCTACTTACCGAATCTTTTTAGGATTTTTATTGACTTGAAAAGTGATTTCAAATATAATGTGGTAGCATATGTTAGCTTAGTATAAAGTAATTTAAAAAAATCGGAGGTAAGTGAATATGAAAAGAACATATCAGCCAAATAAAAGAAAAAGAGCAAAGACTCATGGATTTAGAGCAAGAATGGCTACAGTTGGCGGAAGAAAAGTAATTGCTAGACGTAGAAAAAAAGGAAGAAAAGTTTTATCTGCTTAAAAAGTCACCACTTTGTGGCTTTTTTTTCTAAAAAAATATGGAAAAATCAAGAAGAGTCAAGAAAAGTCAGGATTTTGAAAAGATCATAAAAAAAAGAAAAAGTGTCGCCAATAAGGCATTTGTTCTTTATTATGATCCATCTTCTTCTCCGCTAAGAGTTGGTATTTCTGTGTCTAAGAAATTAGGAAAAGCTCATGTCAGAAATAAAATCAAGAGACAGGTCAGAATGATGGTACATGATGGCTTTGATTTTGATCAGAATTGTGACTATATTATTATAGTAAGGAATAAGTATCTTGATGGTTCTTATGAAGACAATAAGAAACTTCTTATATCCTTATATAAAAAAACATTAAAAAGGATGGAAAAGTAAATGGTATTAGACGTACGCACTAAGAAGTATTTAAAGATTTTTGCCTTATTTGCTTTTGTATTGGTTTTAACAGGATGTGCAAATAACCTTGATGCGAAAGGACACTTATTGCCAGCACGTGCTATCACTGAAGCAACAAAGTGGTCTCCAAGTGCAGGATTATTTGACTTTATTCTTGTTATTCCTATCGCAAAAGGAATCATCTTATTAAACAATCTTACTGGTAATGTCCTTTGGGGCGTTGTTGGTATGACTGTATTAATTAACTTGATTATCTTACCAATTATGATCAAATCAACTGTCTCAATGCAGAAGATGCAGCTTATTCAGCCAGAAATGCAGAAGATTCAGGATCGTTATAAAGGTAAGAACGATCAACAGTCACAGATGAGAATGTCTGCTGAAATTCAGGCACTATACAAAAAGAACAATGTCTCAATGTTTGGTGGTTTCGCTACATTCTTATCATTGCCAATCATGATTGCAATGTGGCAGTCAGTACAGAGAGTTAAGATCTTATATTCAGCAAAAGCATTTGGATTGAGCCTAGGTGTAACACCTATGTCTCAGATCACTAAAGGTTTATGGGGATACGCAGTTATTATTGCGATCATGGCCTTAACACAGTTTGCGGCTATTGAAATTAACAATTTCATGCTTAAACGTAATCCAAACTACAAAGAAAGCTCTCAGCAGGGTTCTATGAAGATGATGAACTACATGATGGTTATCATGATCGTTTATTTCGGTTTGGTTATGCCAACAGCTATGTCATTCTATTGGATCACTACAAACGTGATTACAGTCATTAGAACAATCTTTATTCAGATTAAGTTCATTGAGAATGCTAAAGAAGAAAAAGAGAAAAAAGACGCTAATGTCATCAGATAGGTGATTAACATGAAAACATTTGAAGCAAAAACATTAGAAGATGCAAAACGTGTTGCATGTGAAGAATTAGGGATAACATCTGAAGAATTAAAATATAACATCATCGATGAAAAAAGAGGTTTATTCTCTAAGAAAGTTGTCATTGAATGTTATAGTGAAAAGATGGTAGAAGATTATATCAAAGACTATGTCACTACAATCTTGAATGATATGGGATTTGAAGTAGAAATCGTGACATTTAAACAAGATGATCGCATCTACTGCAATATTGATACCGACAATAACTCAATCTTAATCGGTAAAGCAGGTGTGATTTTAAGAACATTAAACTTTATTACTAAAAACGCAGTTGCAACTACATTTAAAGAAAGAATTGAAGTGAGTCTTGA
Source organism: Kandleria sp. (assembly GCF_017934775.1). Taxonomy (NCBI): domain Bacteria; kingdom Bacillati; phylum Bacillota; class Erysipelotrichia; order Erysipelotrichales; family Coprobacillaceae; genus Kandleria; species Kandleria sp. Next base: position 25,915 of record NZ_JAGBIX010000063.1, read on the forward strand.
TATCAACGGCTATAAAGAAAACCGTTATAAGAAAGTATTAGCTATGGCCAAGAGATTTGGTAAGCAGGTACAAAGAACACATATCGATGTTGCACTTGATCCTCTTCCAGCTGATGAAAGAAAAATCATGCATCAGGCTATTGCAGAAATGGAACATTTAAGTACTGAGTCTCAGGGCGAAGGAAGAAATCGTTTCATTACAATTCATTATGTAGACTAAAAACCAGTGAATTTCACTGGTTTTCTTTTTTTAATGATATGTTTATAATAAAAATAGCATAAAAATCTAGTTATCCGCATAAAAACTGGACTTATCACACTTTATCAAGGTCAAAACCACTCAATTTACTACTAATTTACTACTTATGAATGAGCTTTGATACGACGATTTATCCTTGAAAAGTGAAGATATAAAGATACTTCCAATAAAATTTGAATATTTAATAGGTAGACACTTCAAAAAATGAGGTGTCTATTTTTTTACCCGATTTTGAAAGGAAGTGAACTTATGAAAACAAAAAATCAAGAATCAAAAGGTCGTTCCCCACTCTTTAAGACCATCAAACATTCATTCAGCCAATAAAAAAGAAAGGATAGGTAAAAATATGGAACTTAAATTTGTGATTCCCAACATGGAAAAAACATTCGGCAATTTAGAATTTGCTGGCGAGGATAAAGTCGTTCAGCGAAGAATCAACGGACGGCTAACTGTCTTATCAAGAAGCTATAATCTCTATTCTGATGTTCAAAGAGCAGATGATATTGTGGTGGTGCTTCCTGCTGAAGCTGGCGAAAAACATTTCGGCTTTGAGGAACGTGTGAAGTTAGTCAATCCACGTATTACCGCAGAGGGCTACAAAATCGGCACTCGTGGTTTTACAAATTACCTTTTACATGCTGACGACATGATAAAAGAATAAAGAAAGAGAGGAAAAATGATGAGATTAGCAAATGGCATTGTATTAGATAAAGACACGACTTTTGGAGAATTGAAATTCTCTGCTCTACGTCGTGAAGTGAGAATCCAAAATGAAGACGGGTCGGTTTCAGATGAAATCAAGGAACGTACCTATGACTTAAAATCCAAAGGACAAGGACGCATGATTCAAGTAAGTATTCCTGCCAGCGTGCCTTTGAAAGAGTTTGATTATAACGCACGGGTGGAACTTATCAATCCCATTGCGGACACCGTTGCTACTGCCACCTATCAAGGAGCAGATGTTGACTGGTATATCAAGGCAGACGATATTGTGCTGACAAAGGATTCTAGTTCATTCAAAGCTCAACCACAAGCAAAGAAAGAACCGACACAAGACAAATAGTCGCTAGGTAGAAAGGAGACTTTTTCGCATGAAACAGCGTGGTAAAAGGATTCGCCCATCTGGTAAAGATTTAGTCTTTCATTTTACGATAGCGTCACTCCTGCCTGTTTTCCTGCTGGTTGTCGGACTGTTTCATGTGAAGACAATCCAGCAGATCAACTGGCAGGATTTTAACCTATCACAAGCAGATAAGATTGACATTCCCTATTTAATTATCAGTTTCAGTGTCGCAATTCTTATCTGCTTGCTGGTAGCGTTTGTATTCAAACGGGTTCGCTATGATACGGTTAAACAACTTTACCACCGTCAAAAACTGGCAAAGATGATACTTGAAAACAAGTGGTATGAATCTGAACAGGTCAAAACAGAGGGTTTCTTTAAAGATAGTGCTGGTCGTACAAAGGAAAAGATAACCTACTTCCCTAAAATGTATTATCGACTTAAAAATGGCTTGATACAGATACGGGTGGAAATCACGCTGGGAAAATATCAAGACCAACTCTTACACTTGGAAAAGAAATTAGAGAGTGGCTTGTACTGTGAGCTGACGGATAAAGAGTTAAAGGATTCCTATGTGGAATATACTTTGCTCTATGACACCATAGCCAGTCGTATTTCTATTGATGAAGTAGAAGCTAAAGATGGTAAACTTCGCTTAATGAAAAACGTATGGTGGGAATATGATAAGCTCCCTCATATGTTGATTGCTGGTGGTACAGGTGGCGGTAAAACTTACTTTATACTGACACTGATTGAAGCCTTGCTTCATACAGATTCAAAACTGTATATTCTTGACCCGAAAAATGCTGATCTTGCGGACTTAGGTTCTGTGATGGCAAATGTCTACTATAGAAAAGAAGACTTGCTTTCTTGCATTGAAACATTCTATGAAGAAATGATGAAACGTAGTGAGGAAATGAAGCAGATGAAGAACTATAAGACTGGCAAAAATTATGCTTACTTAGGTCTCCCGGCACACTTCTTAATCTTTGATGAATACGTCGCTTTCATGGAAATGCTGGGAACAAAAGAAAACACCGCAGTTATGAATAAGCTGAAACAGATTGTCATGTTAGGTCGTCAAGCTGGCTTCTTTCTAATACTGGCTTGTCAACGTCCAGACGCAAAATATTTAGGCGACGGAATCCGTGATCAGTTTAATTTCAGAGTGGCTTTAGGTCGTATGTCTGAAATGGGCTATGGCATGATGTTTGGCAGTGACGTACAAAAGGATTTCTTCTTAAAGCGAATCAAAGGTCGTGGCTATGTTGATGTAGGAACAAGTGTCATATCAGAGTTTTATACTCCCCTTGTACCAAAAGGATATGATTTCTTGGAGGAAATTAAAAAGTTATCCAACAGCAGACAGTCCACGCAGGCGACGTGCGAAGCGGAAGTCGCAGGTGTGGACTGATCTTGCTGGCTGGTGTGGCAATAGCCACGCCAGCACTTAACCCCCCGTATCTAACAGGGGGGTACAAATCGACAGGAAACAGTCAAAAAAACATTAGAAAATCCTTTGGTTACAAGGGATTTACAAAATTTCAGCGTATGTCAAATGGGCTTTAAAAGTTGACATACGCCTTTTTGATTGGAGGGATTTTTACTGAATGAACAAACTTGGTTACAGCATTTAAAAGAAAAACGCTTGGCTTATGGACTATCTCAAAACCGTTTAGCTGTTGCGACTGGTATTACAAGGCAGTATCTAAGCGATATTGAAACAGGAAAAGTCAAGCCATCAGAGGATTTACAGCAGTCCCTTTGGGAAGCTCTGGAACGCTTCAATCCCGACGCTCCCCTTGAAATGCTGTTTGATTATGTAAGAATTCGCTTTCCGACAACAGACGTACAGCAGGTGGTCGAAAACATCTTACAACTGAAACTGTCCTATTTTCTTCATGAGGACTATGGTTTCTATTCTTATTCAGAGCATTATGCTTTAGGCGACATATTCGTCCTTTGCTCCCATGAACTGGACAAAGGAGTTCTGGTGGAATTGAAAGGTCGTGGGTGCAGACAATTTGAAAGCTATCTTCTGGCACAACAAAGAAGCTGGTATGAGTTCTTTATGGACGTTTTGGTGGCTGGCGGTGTGATGAAACGCCTTGACCTTGCCATTAACGATAAGACAGGGATTTTAAATATCCCTGTACTCACTGAAAAGTGCCAACAGGAAGAATGTATCTCCGTCTTCCGCAGTTTTAAAAGCTATCGCAGTGGCGAACTGGTACGCAAAGAGGAAAAGGAATGTATGGGAAACACCCTCTATATCGGTTCATTACAAAGTGAAGTTTATTTCTGTATCTATGAAAAGGACTACGAGCAGTACAAGAAAAATGATATTCCCATTGAAGACGCAGAAGTAAAAAACCGTTTTGAGATTCGATTGAAAAATGAGCGTGCCTATTATGCAGTCCGTGATTTACTCGTCTATGACAATCCAGAGCATACCGCCTTTAAAATTATCAATCGGTATATCCGTTTTGTAGATAAAGACGATTCCAAACCTCGTTCTGATTGGAAACTGAATGAAGAATGGGCTTGGTTTATTGGGAACAATCGTGAACGATTAAAACTAACCACAAAACCAGAGCCTTACTCCTTCCAAAGGACGCTGAACTGGCTATCTCATCAAGTTGCCCCGACCTTAAAGGTTGCGATTAAACTTGATGAAATCAACCAGACGCAGGTTGTAAAAGACATTCTCGACCATGCGAAACTGACAGACCGACACAAGCAGATTTTGAAGCAACAGTCAGTAAAAGAACAGGACGTGATAACAACAAAAAAATAACTCAAATACAAATTCATTGAATATAGAGAGGAGAACATTTTTATGAATTTTGGACAAAACCTTTATAACTGGTTTCTATCAAACGCTCAATCACTGGTGCTTTTAGCAATCGTTGTGATTGGCTTGTATCTTGGCTTCAAGCGTGAGTTTAGCAAACTGATTGGCTTTTTAATTATTGCGATTATTGCGGTTGGCTTAGTCTTCAACGCTGCTGGAGTAAAAGACATTTTACTAGAGCTATTCAATCGCATTATTGGTGCTTAAATAAAACCGTTCTTTTGTGGAATATAAGTGGTTTTCTTATGTTCCGCAAAGGAATGGTACACCAAACGAAGTGCGGTAGGGATTTTTGAATCTCTACAAAGAAAGGACGTGAATATATGGACGATATGCAAGTCTATATTGCGAATTTAGGCAAATACAATGAGGGCGAATTGGTCGGTGCGTGGTTTACCTTTCCCATTGACTTTGAGGAAGTCAAAGAGAAAATCGGCTTGAATGATGAATATGAGGAATACGCCATTCATGACTACGAGTTACCCTTTACGGTTGACGAATACACTTCCATTGGCGAACTCAATCGACTATGGGAAATGGTATCGGAATTACCCGAAGAATTACAATCGGAGCTATCTGCTCTGCTCACTCATTTTTCAAGCATTGAAGAACTAAGCGAACATCAAGAGGATATTATCATTCATTCCGATTGTGATGATATGTATGACGTGGCACGCTACTACATTGAAGAAACGGGTGCTTTAGGCGAAGTACCAGCTAGTCTTCAAAACTATATTGATTATCAAGCCTATGGTCGGGATTTAGACCTTTCAGGAACGTTTATCTCAACCAATCATGGGATTTTTGAAATCGTCTATTAAATCTGTCGGTACATTACTACTGGCAGATTTTCTATTTTACGGGGTGGCTCAATCAGCTACCCCTATTTTTTATGAAAGGATTGATTACATGAAGAAAATACGAAGCTATACCAGTATCTGGTCTGTGGAAAAGGTACTGTATTCTATCAATGATTTTAGACTTCCGTTTCCCATAACCTTTACGCAAATGACATGGTTTGTCGTGTCACTCTTTGCAGTGATGATACTTGGCAACTTGCCCCCTCTTTCCATGATAGAGGGAGCATTTCTCAAATACTTTGGGATTCCTGTGGCTTTCACATGGTTTATGTCTACAAAAACTTTTGATGGTAAAAAGCCTTATGGATTTTTGAAGTCTGTCATTGCTTATGCACTGCGACCAAAGCTGACCTATGCAGGAAAAAAAGTAACGCTTGGCAGAAACCAGCCACAAGAAGCCATTACAGCAGTTAGGAGTGAATTTTATGGCATATCCAATTAAATACATTGAAAACAATCTCGTCTGGAATAAAGACGGGGAATGTTATGCTTACTATGAGCTTGTTCCTTACAATTACTCATTTCTAAGTCCAGAACAGAAAATACAAGTGCATGATTCTTTCAGACAGCTTATCGCACAAAATCGTGATGGCAAAATTCATGCTTTACAAATCAGTACAGAATCCAGCATACGTTCTGCACAAGAGCGTTCCAAAAATGAAGTCACTGGCAAGCTCAAAGCGGTTGCCTATGACAAAATCGACCAACAGACAGACGCTTTAATATCCATGATTGGCGAAAATCAAGTGAACTACCGTTTCTTTATCGGCTTTAAGTTGCTTCTCAACGATCAGGAGTTTTCTATGAAAAGTCTTACCGTTGAAGCAAAAAATGCTTTGTCTGATTTTGTCTATGATGTGAACCATAAGCTGATGGGCGATTTTGTTAGTATGAGTAATGATGAAATCCTGCGTTTTCAGAAGATGGAAAAGCTCTTAGAAAATAAAATCTCTCGTCGTTTCAAAATCCGCAGGTTAGATAAGGACGACTTCGGCTATCTGATTGAACACCTTTACGGACAGACAGGCACTGCCTATGAAGAGTATGAGTACCATCTATCAAAGAAAAAGCTGGATAATGAAACGCTGATTAAATACTATGACTTGATTAAGCCTACTCGCTGTTTGGTGGAAGAAAAACAGCGATATTTGAAAATCCAGCAGGAAGATGAAACCGTCTATGTAGCTTACTTTACCATTAACAGCATTGTCGGAGAACTGGACTTCCCGTCCTCTGAAATCTTCTACTACCAGCAACAGCAATTTACATTCCCGATTGATACGTCAATGAATGTGGAAATTGTAGCGAATCGTAAAGCCCTATCTACTGTCCGCAATAAAAAGAAAGAACTGAAAGACTTGGATAACCACGCTTGGCAAAGTGATAATGAAACCAGCTCCAATGTGGCGGAAGCTCTGGAAAGTGTGAATGAGCTGGAAACCAATTTAGACCAAAGCAAGGAATCTATGTACAAGCTGTCTTATGTGGTAAGGGTATCAGCAAATGATCTTGACGAACTCAAACGTCGTTGTAATGAAGTGAAAGATTTTTATGACGATTTAAGCGTAAAACTGGTACGACCATTTGGGGATATGCTCGGCTTACATGAAGAATTTTTACCTGCCAGCAAGCGTTATATGAATGATTATATTCAATACGTGACCTCTGATTTCCTCGCTGGTTTAGGTTTTGGTGCTACTCAAATGCTGGGGGAAAATGAGGGGATTTATGTTGGCTACAGCTTAGATACTGGACGCAATGTCTATCTGAAACCTGCTCTTGCCAGTCAAGGGGTTAAGGGTTCAGTAACCAATGCGTTAGCGTCGGCTTTTGTTGGTTCGCTGGGTGGTGGTAAATCCTTTGCGAATAACCTTATCGTCTATTATGCGGTGCTTTATGGGGCACAAGCAGTGATTGTAGACCCAAAAGCAGAACGTGGCAGATGGAAAGAAACCTTGCCAGAGATTTCCCATGAAATCAATATCGTCACTCTGACTTCTGATGAGAAAAACAAAGGCTTACTTGACCCTTATGTGATTATGAAAAATCCCAAAGATTCTGAATCACTGGCTATTGATATTCTGACATTCCTTACGGGGATTTCCTCTCGTGATGGGGAACGCTTCCCAATCCTTAGAAAAGCCATTCGTGCAGTAACCAATAGTGAAGTACGAGGGTTGATGAAAGTGATTGAGGAATTACGGGTTGAGAATACGCCACTAAGTACCAGTATAGCCGACCATATCGAAAGTTTTACAGACTATGACTTTGCACATTTATTATTCAGTAATGGTTATGTGGAGCAGTCTATCAGCTTAGAAAAACAACTGAACATTATACAGGTTGCGGACTTGGTACTTCCCGACAAGGAAACTTCCTTTGAGGAATATACCACTATGGAGCTTTTATCCGTTGCTATGCTGATTGTCATTAGTACCTTTGCTTTAGACTTTATCCATACAGACCGAAGCATTTTCAAGATTGTAGATTTAGACGAAGCATGGAGCTTTTTACAGGTAGCACAAGGAAAAACACTATCTATGAAGCTGGTTCGGGCTGGTCGTGCTATGAACGCTGGGGTATATTTCGTGACCCAAAATACAGACGACCTCTTAGATGAAAAACTGAAAAATAACCTCGGCTTAAAATTTGCATTTCGTTCCACTGACCTTAACGAGATTAAAAAGACCTTAGCCTTTTTTGGTGTAGACCCAGAGGACGAAAACAATCAGAAGCGATTGCGTGATTTGGAAAACGGGCAATGCCTTATCAGTGATTTATATGGTCGTGTCGGTGTGATACAGTTCCACCCTGTATTTGAAGAACTGCTCCATGCCTTTGATACCAGACCACCTGTGCGAAAAGAGGTGTAAATGTGAAACCATCAATAGTAAACAGAATAAAATCAAACTGGACGCTGAAACGTCTAGGTAAAGTGGCAATGACAGTGGCTTTCACACTTGTGATTGCCATTTTTCTTTTAGCCATGCTGGGAACGGTGGTTCAAGCTGCGGGCTTGGTAGATGATACGGTCAATGTGGCAAATGAATACAGCCGATACCCACTTGAAAACTATCAACTGGATTTTTATGTGGATAATAGCTGGGGCTGGCTTCCGTGGAACTGGTCGGACGGGATTGGAAAACAGGTCATGTATGGACTATATGCCATTACCAATTTTATTTGGACAATCAGTTTGTATGTTTCCAATGCGACAGGTTACTTAGTACAGGAAGCCTATTCCTTAGACTTCATTTCCGCTACAGCAGATTCCATTGGTAAGAATATGCAGACCTTAGCTGGTGTGAGTGCAAACGGATTTTCAACAGAGGGTTTCTATGTTGGATTCCTCTTACTCTTGATTTTGGTTCTTGGGGTTTATGTTGCCTATACGGGACTGATAAAGAGAGAAACCACAAAGGCAATTCATGCCATTATGAATTTTGTGCTGGTGTTTATCCTATCGGCTTCCTTTATTGCCTACGCTCCCGACTACATTAAAAAAATCAATGACTTTTCATCAGACATCAGTAATGCCAGTTTATCACTTGGCACGAAGATTGTCATGCCCCATTCCGATAGTCAAGGCAAGGACAGCGTGGACTTAATCAGAGATAGCCTGTTTTCCATACAGGTTCAGCAACCGTGGCTACTGCTTCAATACAACAGTTCAGACATTGAAAGTATCGGTATTGACCGTGTGGAAAGCCTGCTCTCCACCAGCCCAGATTCCAACAATGGCGAAGACAGAGAAAAAATTGTTGCGGAAGAAATTGAAGACAGAAGCAATACCAATCTAACCATTACAAAGACCATTAACCGTTTAGGTACAGTCTTCTTCCTATTTGTCTTCAATATTGGGATTTCCATATTTGTATTCCTATTAACAGGAATCATGATTTTCTCGCAGGTACTTTTTATCATCTATGCTATGTTTCTGCCTGTGAGCTTTATTTTAAGCATGATTCCATCATTTGATGGTATGTCAAAACGAGCCATAACAAAGCTCTTTAATACCATTTTGACACGAGCTGGAATCACATTGATTATTACGACAGCATTTAGTATTTCAACCATGCTCTATACCTTATCGGCTGGTTATCCGTTCTTTTTGATTGCTTTTCTACAGATTGTGACCTTTGCAGGAATCTACTTCAAGCTGGGCGATTTAATGAGTATGTTTTCTCTACAGAGTAACGATTCTCAAAGTGTGGGAAGTCGTGTGATGAGAAAACCTCGTATGCTTATGCACGCTCACATGCACCGTCTACAGCGGAAACTTGGACGTTCCATGACTACTCTAGGGGCTGGGTCTGCCATTGTTACAGGTAAAAAAGGACAGTCGGGTTCGGGGAGTTCTGCAAGGACACAAGCAGATCACTCCCGACCAGACGGAAAGGAAAAATCAACACTTGGAAAACGTATCGGTCAAACCATCGGTACAGTAGCTGATACCAAAGACAGAATGGTAGACACTGCTAGTGGTTTGAAAGAACAGGTTAAAGATTTGCCGACCAATGCAAGATATGCAGTATATCAAGGAAAATCCAAAGTAAAAGAGAATGTCCGTGATTTAACCAGTAGTATTTCTCAAACCAAAGCGGACAGAGCCAGTGGACGCAAGGAACAGCAGGAACAAAGGCGAAAAACCATTGCGAAGCGTCGCTCTGAAATGGAACAGGTCAAACAGAAAAAACAGCCTGCTTCTTCTGTTCATGAAAGACCGACTACAAGACAAGAACAATATCATGATGAACAGACCTCAAAACAGTCTAATATTCAGACTTCATATAAGGAATCTCAACAAGCCAAACAAGAGCGTCCAGCAGTTAAGTCCGATTTTTCAAGTCCAAAAGTGGAACGCCAAGGCAATACCGTTCAAGAAAAAACCGTTCAAAAGCCAGCAACTTCAACCACTACAGCAGATAGAACTTCACAACGTCCAATCACAAAAGAACGTCCGTCTACTGTTCAAAGAGTACCACTACAAAATACAAGAAGTAGACCACCAATCAAAACCGCCACCATTAAGAAAGTCGGTAAGAAACCATGAAGTTGAAAACTTTAGTGATTGGTGGTTCTGGATTATTCTTGATGGTCTTCTCACTGCTTCTGTTTGTTGCCATTTTATTTTCAGATGAACAGGACAGCGGAATTTCCAATATTCATTATGGAGGTGTGAATGTTTCCGCAGAAGTGCTGGCTCATAAGCCTATGGTAGAAAAATATGCCAAAGAATATGGCGTTGAAGAATATGTCAACATACTTCTTGCGATTATACAGGTGGAATCGGGCGGTACTGCGGAAGATGTTATGCAGTCCTCGGAATCCCTCGGTCTTCCACCTAATTCATTGAGTACAGAAGAATCCATTAAGCAAGGTGTGAAGTATTTCAGTGAATTATTAGCCAGTAGCGAAAGGCTCAGTGTAGATTTAGAATCGGTTATCCAGTCCTACAATTATGGTGGTGGTTTCTTAGGGTATGTGGCTAATCGTGGAAATAAATATACCTTTGAACTGGCTCAAAGTTTCTCAAAAGAGTATTCAGGTGGCGAAAAAGTGTCTTACCCCAATCCCATAGCCATACCTATCAATGGGGGCTGGCGATACAACTATGGCAATATGTTTTATGTGCAACTGGTAACGCAGTATCTTGTCACAACAGAGTTTGATGATGATACGGTACAAGCCATCATGGACGAAGCACTGAAATATGAGGGCTGGCGATACGTTTACGGTGGAGCTTCCCCGACTACTTCTTTTGATTGTAGCGGACTGACACAATGGACGTATGGAAAAGCTGGAATTAACTTACCACGAACCGCACAACAGCAATATGATGTGACCCAGCATATCCCACTATCGGAAGCACAAGCTGGCGATTTGGTTTTCTTTCATTCTACCTATAACGCTGGCTCTTATATTACTCATGTTGGGATATACCTTGGCAATAACCGTATGTTTCATGCAGGCGACCCAATCGGTTATGCCGACTTAACAAGCCCCTACTGGCAACAGCATTTAGTGGGAGCAGGACGAATCAAACAATGAGAAAGGAAGATTTAATGATGAAATTTAGAAAAAATCAGAATAAAGAAAAACAGATACCAAAGGAAAAGAAACCTCGTGTCTATAAGGTCAATCCTCATAAAAAGGTTGTGATTGCCTTGTGGGTACTTTTAGGGCTTAGTTTCAGCTTTGCGATATTCAAGCACTTTACAGCTATAGATACTCATACTATTCACGAAACAACTATCATAGAAAAGGAATACGTTGATACTCATCATGTAGAAAATTTTGTAGAGAACTTTGCGAAAGTCTACTATTCATGGGAGCAATCCGATAAGTCCATTGATAATCGAATGGAAAGTCTAAAAGGCTATCTGACAGATGAACTTCAAGCTCTCAATGTTGATACAGTACGCAAAGATATTCCTGTATCGTCTTCTGTAAGAGGATTTCAGATATGGACGGTAGAGCCAACTGGCGACAATGAGTTTAATGTAACCTACAGTGTAGACCAGCTCATTACAGAGGGAGAAAATACAAAGACCGTCCACTCTGCTTATATAGTGAGTGTCTATGTAGATGGTTCTGGAAATATGGTACTGGTTAAGAATCCGACCATTACCAACATACCTAAGAAATCAAGTTATAAACCAAAAGCCATTGAAAGTGAGGGGACGGTTGATTCCATTACAACCAATGAAATCAATGAGTTTTTAACGACGTTCTTCAAGCTCTATCCTACAGCGACAGCCAGTGAACTTTCCTACTATGTGAATGACGGGATATTAAAACCAATCGGAAAAGAGTACATCTTTCAAGAACTGGTAAATCCTATTCACAATCGTAAGGATAATCAAGTCACGGTATCGCTGACAGTGGAGTATATCGACCAGCAGACCAAAGCAACGCAGGTATCTCAATTTGATTTGGTACTTGAAAAGAACGGGAGTAATTGGAAGATTGTAAAATAACAAATATTGGTACATGATTACAGATACTTTGTAATCATGTACTCTTTTTGATAAAAAATTGGAGATTCCTTTACAAATATGCTCTTACGTGCTATTATTTAAGTGACTATTTAAAAGGAGTTAATAAATATGCGGCAAGGTATTCTTAAATAAACTGTCAATTTGATAGCGGGAACAAATAATTAGATGTCCTTTTTTAGGAGGGCTTAGTTTTTTGTACCCAGTTTAAGAATACCTTTATCATGTGATTCTAAAGTATCCAGAGAATATCTGTATGCTTTGTATACCTATGGTTATGCATAAAAATCCCAGTGATAAAAGTATTTATCACTGGGATTTTTATGCCCTTTTGGGTTTTTGAATGGAGGAAAATCACATGAAAATTATTAATATTGGAGTTTTAGCTCATGTTGATGCGGGAAAAACTACCTTAACAGAAAGCTTATTATATAACAGTGGAGCGATTACAGAATTAGGAAGCGTGGACAAAGGTACAACGAGGACGGATAATACGCTTTTAGAACGTCAGAGAGGAATTACAATTCAGACAGGAATAACCTCTTTTCAGTGGGAAAATACGAAGGTGAACATCATAGACACGCCAGGACATATGGATTTCTTAGCAGAAGTATATCGTTCATTATCAGTTTTAGATGGGGCAATTCTACTGATTTCTGCAAAAGATGGCGTACAAGCACAAACTCGTATATTATTTCATGCACTTAGGAAAATGGGGATTCCCACAATCTTTTTTATCAATAAGATTGACCAAAATGGAATTGATTTATCAACGGTTTATCAGGATATTAAAGAGAAACTTTCTGCCGAAATTGTAATCAAACAGAAGGTAGAACTGTATCCTAATATGTGTGTGACGAACTTTACCGAATCTGAACAATGGGATACGGTAATAGAGGGAAACGATGACCTTTTAGAGAAATATATGTCCGGTAAATCATTAGAAGCATTGGAACTCGAACAAGAGGAAAGCATAAGATTTCATAATTGTTCCCTGTTCCCTGTTTATCACGGAAGTGCAAAAAACAATATAGGGATTGATAACCTTATAGAAGTGATTACGAATAAATTTTATTCATCAACACATCGAGGTCCGTCTGAACTTTGCGGAAATGTTTTCAAAATTGAATATACAAAAAAAAGACAACGTCTTGCATATATACGCCTTTATAGTGGAGTACTACATTTACGAGATTCGGTTAGAGTATCAGAAAAAGAAAAAATAAAAGTTACAGAAATGTATACTTCAATAAATGGTGAATTATGTAAGATTGATAGAGCTTATTCTGGAGAAATTGTTATTTTGCAAAATGAGTTTTTGAAGTTAAATAGTGTTCTTGGAGATACAAAACTATTGCCACAGAGAAAAAAGATTGAAAATCCGCACCCTCTACTACAAACAACTGTTGAACCGAGTAAACCTGAACAGAGAGAAATGTTGCTTGATGCCCTTTTGGAAATCTCAGATAGTGATCCGCTTCTACGATATTACGTGGATTCTACGACACATGAAATTATACTTTCTTTCTTAGGGAAAGTACAAATGGAAGTGATTAGTGCACTGTTGCAAGAAAAGTATCATGTGGAGATAGAACTAAAAGAGCCTACAGTCATTTATATGGAGAGACCGTTAAAAAATGCAGAATATACCATTCACATCGAAGTGCCGCCAAATCCTTTCTGGGCTTCCATTGGTTTATCTGTATCACCGCTTCCGTTGGGAAGTGGAATGCAGTATGAGAGCTCGGTTTCTCTTGGATACTTAAATCAATCATTTCAAAATGCAGTTATGGAAGGGATACGCTATGGTTGCGAACAAGGATTATATGGTTGGAATGTGACGGATTGTAAAATCTGTTTTAAGTATGGCTTATACTATAGCCCTGTTAGTACCCCAGCAGATTTTCGGATGCTTGCTCCTATTGTATTGGAACAAGTCTTAAAAAAAGCTGGAACAGAATTGTTAGAGCCATATCTTAGTTTTAAAATTTATGCGCCACAGGAATATCTTTCACGAGCATACAACGATGCTCCTAAATATTGTGCGAACATCGTAGACACTCAATTGAAAAATAATGAGGTCATTCTTAGTGGAGAAATCCCTGCTCGGTGTATTCAAGAATATCGTAGTGATTTAACTTTCTTTACAAATGGACGTAGTGTTTGTTTAACAGAGTTAAAAGGGTACCATGTTACTACCGGTGAACCTGTTTGCCAGCCCCGTCGTCCAAATAGTCGGATAGATAAAGTACGATATATGTTCAATAAAATAACTTAGTGTATTTTATGTTGTTATATAAATATGGTTTCTTGTTAAATAAGATGAAATATTTTTTAATAAAGATTTGAATTAAAGTGTAAAGGAGGAGATAGTTATTATAAACTACAAGTGGATATTGTGTCCTGTATGTGGAAATAAAACACGATTAAAGATAAGGGAAGATACTGAATTAAAAAAATTCCCCCTCTATTGTCCGAAATGCAGACAAGAAAATTTAATTGAAATAAAGCAGTTCAAAGTAACTGTGATTACAGAGCCAGACGCAAAGACGCAGAGCCGATAAAATGAGATTAATACAATCTCATTTTATCGGCTCTTTCCGTTATGTATGGATTCTTTTAATTAGTCTTCGATGTTTCTTGCTTCGTTGATACCGCTGGCTAAAGATTCCATTAAGGATAGTTCTTTGTCTGTAAAGCTATCCATGTATTTCTCTATCTGTAATCGTCGGGTGCTTTTTACCAAGTTATTAGCAGGTAAGAAAAATTCATCAACGGAAACATGAAGTAACGATACAAGGTCATAAAGAACTTGTATGCTGGGGTGTTGCCCTTTATTTTCAATATTAGTTAAGTACCGTGGGTCAATTTCAATCAATGCTCCCACTTGTTCACGAGTTAAACCTCGTTTCAATCGAGCTTCTTTAATGGCTAAACCAAAGGCTCTAAAATCATATTTATCTTCTTTTTTACGCATAGTAGACCACCTCTATACATTTTATTGTTCCTACTGAATTAAAAACAGGTATAGAAAAACGTGTTATATGGTTTATAGGTTTATATTTAATAAAAAGCACTACTAAACGCCAATAAAAAAAACCGTTATATGGTAGTGCTATTTACGCTGTTAAAATATTGTATATTACTTCCAAATGGCGGTTTGTTGGAGGTCAACGTCGCCATGAAGTACATCATATACAATAAATTTCCTTACATTGGGTTCTTGTCAAAAAAAGTCGTCTATCTGCAATAGATAAGTACGTCCACCAATGTGGTTTTATAAATCATATAGATAGAATAACAGAAGCATGTAAACAGAGAAATAAATCTGTTTATATGCTTTTTTGGCTATTCAGAACTTTTTTACAAAGTTTATTTATCAGTAATGCAACAAATCCCCCTTTCACATTGGGACTAAGAGTGAAAGGAGATAAACGAGCAAGGCTCACTTCCTTTCCTAGACAGAAAGGGGGTGAGAAACATGAAACCATCTTCTTTTCAGACCACAATAGAAAATCAGTTTGACTATATCTGTAAACGTGCTATGGAAGACGAGCGAAAGAATTATATGCTTTATCTTTCAAGGATTGCAAAGCGTGAGGTGTCCTTTTCGGATGTTGGCGATTATCTTGTTAGCCAGTTTGCGACAACAGATAACTATTCAACTGACTTTCAGATTTTTACACTCAATGGGTTATCAGTAGGCGTTGAAAATGATTTGTTGAGTGAAGCATTACGTGAGTTGCCAGACAAGAAACGTGAAATTCTACTGCTGTTTTACTTTATGGACATGAGCGATTCAGAAATTGCAGACCTGTTGAAATTGAACCGTTCTACTGTCTATCGGCATAGAACCAGTGGACTAGCCTTAATTAAAAAGTTTATGGAGGAATTTGAAGAATGAAAACACAATATCCTATGATTCCCTTTCCTCTCATTGTAAAGGCAACAGATGGCGATACCGAAGCGATTAACCAGATTCTACATCATTACAGAGGGTACATAACGAAGCGTTCCCTACGACTTATGAAAGATGAATATGGCAATCAAAGTATGGTCGTTGATGAAGTCTTACGTGGAAGAATGGAAACCAGACTGATTACAAAGATTTTGTCATTTGAAATTAAGTAATATCCTCTCTCCTTTCGTGGAAGCGTGCTAAACCATTCCACGCTTCCCGAACAGGGAGGTTTGTTATTCCACCAAAGCATATTGAGCTTTCAATGTGTTTTGATAGGCTAACGAGCCATTGTTCTTTGAAAACTGAATAAAAGTAATCGAATACGTTTCGATAAGAAAAGAGCCAACGGAACTAACCGCCATGACCTATCTTATAAAGATAGCGAGCGATTCATGTTAGTGATCCGAGAAGCAATCTTTAGCAGGATTGCCTGCAACGACATTCTTATCGTGATAATGATACTCCCATACAGTCAATAGTCCGAGCGTGATAAAACCGTCGCAGGCAATGAGTATGGCTACATGAGAACCATGCAGGGGTGGAACTCCCGTGAGCTTTGCTAAAGCTGTTCGATTGCTGGTAAAACAACTTTTATGAAATCCAAATAAGTGATTTGGAAAGGAGGATTTTATGAAGCAGACTGACATTCCTATTTGGGAACGTTATACCCTAACCATTGAAGAAGCGTCAAAATATTTTCGTATTGGCGAAAACAAGCTACGACGCTTGGCAGAGGAAAATAAAAATGCAAATTGGCTGATTATGAATGGCAATCGTATTCAGATTAAACGAAAACAATTTGAAAAAATTATAGATACATTGGACGCAATCTAGCGTCGCCAAAGGGTCTTGTATATGATAAAATAGTATTAAGTCGTATCAAGGCTCTTTCCATAAAGGAAAGGAGCAAATGCCATGTCAGAAAAAAGACGTGACAATAAAGGTCGAATCTTAAAGACTGGAGAGAGCCAACGAAAAGACGGAAGATACTTATACAAATATATAGATTCATTTGGAGAACCGCAATTTGTTTACTCGTGGAAACTTGTGGCTACAGACCGAGTACCAGCAGGAAAGCGTGATTGTATCTCACTTAGAGAGAAAATCGCAGAGTTACAGAAAGACATTCATGATGGTATTGATGTTGTAGGAAAGAAAATGACACTCTGCCAGCTTTACGCAAAACAGAACGCTCAAAGACCAAAGGTTAGAAAAAACACTGAAACTGGACGCAAATATCTTATGGATATTTTGAAGAAAGACAAGTTAGGTGTAAGAAGTATTGACAGTATTAAGCCATCAGACGCTAAAGAATGGGCTATTAGAATGAGTGAAAATGGTTATGCTTATCAAACCATCAATAACTACAAACGTTCTTTAAAGGCTTCATTCTATATTGCTATACAAGATGATTGTGTTCGGAAGAATCCATTTGACTTTCAACTGAAAGCAGTTCTTGATGATGATACTGTCCCTAAGACCGTACTAACAGAAGAACAGGAAGAAAAACTGTTAGCCTTTGCAAAAGCTGATAAAACCTACAGCAAAAATTATGATGAAATTCTGATACTCTTAAAAACAGGTCTTCGTATTTCAGAGTTTGGTGGTTTGACACTTCCAGATTTAGATTTTGAGAATCGTCTTGTCAATATAGACCATCAGCTATTGAGAGATACTGAAATTGGGTACTACATTGAAACACCAAAGACCAAAAGTGGCGAACGTCAAGTTCCTATGGTTGAAGAAGCCTATCAAGCATTTAAGCGAGTGTTAGCGAATCGAAAGAATGATAAGCGTGTTGAGATTGATGGATATAGTGATTTCCTCTTTCTTAATAGAAAGAACTATCCAAAAGTGGCAAGTGATTACAACGGCATGATGAAAGGTCTTGTTAAGAAATACAATAAGTATAACGAGGATAAATTGCCACACATCACTCCACATAGTTTGCGACATACATTCTGTACCAACTATGCAAATGCAGGAATGAATCCAAAGGCATTACAGTACATTATGGGACATGCTAATATAGCCATGACGCTGAACTATTACGCACATGCAACATTCGATTCTGCAATGGCAGAAATGAAACGCTTGAATAAAGAGAAGCAACAGGAGCGTCTTGTTGCTTAGTAGTACAAATGAATTTACTACTTATTTACCACTTCTGACAGCTAAGACATGAGGAAATATGCAAAGAAACGTGAAGTATCTTCCTACAGTAAAAATACTCGAAAGCACATAGAATAAGGCTTTACGAGCATTTAAGAAAATATAAAAAGATAATTAGAAATTTATACTTTGTTTATAACAAAAACAAGGTGATGCATTATGGAAAGAAAAGACAACATTACTACATACGTAAGATTCTTGGGACATCTTTCTTTTAGAAAGATGTCATTCAATGAAATAGATGCGCTCATATTCAGTATGCTTACATATTTTGACTGGAACAGCATCGTCTCTTCTAATGAAAAGACGATCTCATTACAAGATGCCTACAATGAACTGCTTTATCTAGAAGTAGGAAACGTAGAATATGAACAATTGCGCATTGTTAAAAATGAAGAAGCACGCGATGTTTTCCTGATGGAAGATAAGCCCAAAAGAAAACCACATAACAATGCAAAAAGTCATGAAAGAGAACTTCTCCATGAGATGGCAGTAAGTGAACGTTTTAAGAATATCAAGCTGAGTCATTTTGTAGATGAAAGTGATTATGAACAAGCCAAGCAGTTTGCGGCTATACATATACAATATGCACCATTCTCTACTTTTATTGCCTTCAGAGGAACAGATGATACGCTCGTAGGATGGAAAGAAAACTGGACGATGATCTACAAGGAACCAGTAGCAGGACAAGTAAGAGCCGTAAAGTATGTAGAACAGACTACAAGAAAATCATGGCGTCAATATTTTATGCATTATAAGCTAGGAGGACATTCTAAAGGGGGAAACTTAGCTATCTATGCGGCTTTTCATATCAATGAAAAATATTTAAAGAAGATTGATGACATCTTCAACTTTGATGGACCAGGATTCAGATCTCCCTTTGAAGAAAGTGAAAGATACTATCTCATAAAAGATCGTATTCATAGCTATACACCATACTTTTCTTTAATAGGAATGGCTCTTGATCATTATCGTAAAGATAAGACCGTCCAAAGCTTTGCGGATGGTCTCTCTCAACATGATGGCTACACCTGGATTGTCAATGGTTCATCATTTCTTCTTACCAATAAAAGAGATCTAGAAAGCCAGCGTGTAGAAAAGACATTTAAGACATGGGTTCACTCTATTCCTGTAGATGAAAGAGAAACATTTGTAGAAGTACTATTTGAAGTATTAGAGAAAGCCAACATTGTCACGATGACAGACTTCTTAAATATGAATGTGCCACACATTGCGGCTATATTGAAATCAATGATTACTATCTCTTCAGATAAAAGAGATCTGATCTTAAAAATACTGATGATGCTTTATCAGGAAAACCATAAGATTAAAAAGCAGAAACTGAAATAAGCGTTCGCTTTGCGTCATCACATACTTTTGTATATAATGGGGCAAGGAGAGAAATATGAAGAAAAAAGGATTATTTTTATTATTAATTATATCGTTTAATTTAGCTGCGAGCTATGCGCATCCGATTACCCCAACTTATTTTAAATGGCTACATCTCGATAATGCCATGTTTGGAATGGCTTATGCGATGATGTCATTTGGCATGTTCATCTCATCTCCATTCTGGGGAAAGATGACATACGTATTGCAGTCAAAGACCGTCATGGCCTACGGCAGTATTGGCTATGCGATCGGACAGCTGCTTTTTAGTATCGGTAGAACATCCGCATTCATACTAGCTGCAAGACTTATTGCGGGTCTATCGTGTGGAGCGTTCTTTGTCGGTTCTTTGACATATATTGCCGAACATTCTCGACCAGAGGAAAGAGGGGCGCTATTGACGCTTAATGCTACTATTCAGACAGTAGCTGGTGCTATTGGCTATTTTGTTGGTGGATTGCTTGGAGAAGTGAGTCTTTTCATGTCCTTTGCGATTCAGATTCTTCAGCTCGCATTGACAGGATTGGCCTTCTTCTTATTAAGTCATGAAACCAAAGAAGAAAAGTTCCATCTTGGTGTATTAAAAGAATCCAATCCCTTTTCCGCATTCATGAATGCGAAACTATTTATGAATAAGACATTTGCATTATTATTCATGATGAGTGTTCTAGTCTTCATGGGCTATACCTCACTAGATCAGAGCTTCAACTATTATCTAAAAGATATCTTCCATTTAACAAGTCGCTATAATGGACTTATTAAAGGAAGTGTAGGGCTCATGTCACTTGTTGCCAATATGACCATCGGTCTTTATATTATGCGTCATACTCGCATTTCTAAAAGCAATAGTCTCTTGCTTTTAGCGAGCAGTATTTCCCTGGCAATAATTCTGATGGTAAAAAATGTCTTGCTATTTATAATGATTGTCATGATATTTTATGGGTTCTATGCTATTATCATTCCTGTAGAACAAAATATGATTACCAGTTTATCAAAAAAGGAATCAAGAAATCTTGTTCTTGGCTTTTATCAGGCTATAAAATCATTGGGAATGATTCTTGGTTCTTCCATCGCTGGATTGATCTATACTCAAAATCCAATGAATCCTTTTCTATTTGCGTTGATTGCCTTTATGGGATCACTTATTATATCCATGTTATTTAAGGAGAAGAAGTATTATGAATGATGATATTATTGCAGCTGTTGCGACATCTCGATTAGAAGCTGCTATTTCTATTATTCGCTTATCAGGTACCGGAGTGATTGATTTTGTACAGTCGTTCTTTACTGGTAAGATCAAGGATAAGAAGACACAGACAATTACTTACGGATATATCGTTGATGGGGATGAAAAAGTAGATGAAGTTCTTGTCAGCATCTATCGTGGTAAACATACTTTCACTGGTGAAGAGATGGTAGAAATCAATTGTCACGGTGGTGTCTTTATCACTAGAAAAGTATTGAATCTTTGTTTAAACAAGGGTGCAAGAATGGCTGAAAGAGGGGAGTTCTCAAAACGTGCTTTCCTTAATGGAAGAATTGATTTATCTCAGGCTGAAGCAATCAGCGATATGGTTACTGCCAACAATGATGAAGCATCTAAATTAGCATTAAAAGGAATTCAGGGAAATATTTCTCATTTCATCAAGGATCTAAAAGAAGATCTTATTCAGATCATTACTTCAATTGAAATCAATATTGATTATCCTGAATATGATGATGTAGAAATCATGACAGCTGAAACACTCTTACCCAAATCTGTTTCTTTAAGAGAAAAGATGAATAAGATCATCTCGAAATCACAGAATGTCTCATTAATGAAAGATGGTATTTCAACAGTTATTGTCGGTAAACCTAATGTTGGAAAATCATCATTATTAAATGCATTATTAGAAGAAGAAAAAGCAATTGTTACTGATATCGCTGGTACAACGAGAGATATTGTTGAAGGCAGCATTCGTCTTGGCAACATTGTTCTTAATATGATCGATACAGCCGGTATTCATGATACCGAAGAAATGATTGAAAAGATGGGGGTTGAAAAATCTTTATCTTTAATCAATAAAGCAGACCTTGTCCTTGTCGTATTGGATGGTTCTCGTCCACTAGAAGATGAAGACAAGATGATTCTTGATAAAACCAAGGATACAAATCGTATTATCATTATCAATAAGTCAGATCAGGGATGTGTCATTGAAGAAGAAGGTATTCACATCAGTGCTAAGGAAGCACATATTGATGAACTTGTAGACTATATCAAAGATTCCTTTGATTTTTCTTCTATCAATGGAGAAGATGCTGAAGTATTAGCTAACCAGCGTCAGCTTGAACTGCTGATGAATGCCTCTAAAGCATTAGATCGCAGTATTGATGCTATGAAAGCATCAATACCAGTTGATCTTATTGTAGAAGATCTCTATGACTCATGGAATAATCTAAAAGAGATTCTTGGTGAACAGGCTAAAGAAGATCTTCTAGATGAATTATTCTCAAGATTTTGTGTAGGCAAGTAAAAAAGTATTTATTTTATAGTGAAGGGCAAAGCAAGTGATTACCTTGCTTTGCCCTTTTTTCTGGTTACTTTCAAAAAAGCAGATATGAGATAACAATTAGATATTACAAATTGCGAAAATTAAAAAAGAAGCGATTATTACAAGACTGTAATATTATATCTATGATGCATAAATTTGGTATGATAAAGTTCAATTAAATGATATTCTATGGATGATCCCTTTGTAATTTGTACGAATAATGTAGGGTAAGAAAAGAAATATTCTTCTATACTAAAATAAACTGAAAGAAAGGAGGAAGTTCAAGTGAATATAATTAAATCGTTTAACAGTACGATTGATTATCTTGAAACAGTTCTTGATGATAAGATTGATGAAAAGAAAGTAACTCAGCTTTCTGGATATTCTTATTCTATGTTCAGTCGTTTGTTTTCTATTTTGACTGAAATGACGCTTTCAGAATATTTGAGAAGCAGAAGATTGACAGAAGCTGCTGTAATATTAAGAAATACAAATGAAAAAATTATTGATATTGCATTCAGATTTGGATATGAATCATCGGATTCATTTGGGACAGCTTTTAAGAATTTTCATGGATTTACTCCTTCTGAAGTAAGAAACGGAAAACCGTTTAAATTAGTTTCACGAGTGCAATTGGCACTAAGTGTAAGAGGAGGAAGAAGCATGAACATTACAATTCAAAAGAAAAAAGCATTTACAGTTGCAGGGTTAAATGAACAAAGCATCAATTCATCACTATGTCCAAGTGTTTGGGATAAGCTATATGAAAAATATAGCTACGATGAACTTGCAAGCTTAGGAAGTGGTGAAATCGTAGGTGTTTGTCACGATGTCGAAAATCCAAATACAATAAACTATATGGCAGCTTACATCGTTAATGATGTAAACAAAGCTAGAAGTATGGGCTTAGAGGTTTTGGAAGTTGAAGAAACAGAGTATGCTGTTGTAGAGTTAATAGGCACTGTTCCGGAGTGCATTCATAACGGATGGAAATATGCGATGGAAGTTTTCTTCCCTGAGCATGGTTATGTTCATTCAGGAAAACCTGACTTTGAATATTATTATGAAGGTGATATGAACAGTAAAGACTACAAAATGGAACTTTGGATTCCGGTATGTAAATCTTAATGAATAATAGTCTATAGTAATAAAAAAGGTGCTTAGGCACCTTTTTCTAATACAAGACATTCATAGGGTCTTAATGTTACATGAATATCATTGTAGTTATGAAGAAGAACATTGTAGTCTTTTATATCATAAGGGAGGGGATGTTCTTTATTGTTCATATTGCAGACTACAAGGAGTTCTTCATTCTGATAATGTCGTTTATAGACAATAAGCTCAGGATCACTTTCTATAAAGCTTATTTCTCCCTGAGAGATGAGCTTTTTGTCTTTTCTTAACTGAATGAGTTTCTTGTAATAATGAAGAATAGAATCTGGATCTTCTTTGGCATTGTCTACATTTATATCATGATAGTTTTCATTGATGCTGATCCAAGGAGTAGATGAAGTAAATCCAGCATGTTCTTCATTACTCCATTGCATTGGTGTACGACTGTTATCACGTGAGCGACAGGAGAGGATGTGGAGTGCTTCTTCTTTTGTTTTTCCTTCTTCAAGAAGAATCTTGTAGTAGTTGAGACTTTCTACATCACGATAGAAGGAGATATCTGTGAAATGGGCATTGGTCATGCCTATTTCTTCTCCTTGATAGATATAAGGTGTACCTCTCATCATATGAATTAGTGTCGCAAGCATTTTAGCTGATTGTTTAAAATAACGTGTTTCATCACCAAGGCGAGAGACGATGCGAGGCTGATCGTGATTGCACCAGAATAAGGCATTGGTGCTATTAGTCTTCTGCATTTCTTCCTGCCATGTCTTAAAGAGGGATTGAAGCTGTTTATAATCAGGATCTTTCAATGCCCATTTTTGATTATTGAGATAATCAATCTTAAGATGATGGAAGTTAAAGACCATGGATAACTCTTTTTTAGATGAGTATTTTTGACAATCTTTAATGTTGGTAGAAGACATTTCTCCTACGGTAATCATATTTTCAATGCCAGTATCTCTTACGATTTCTTGAAGATATTCATGAATGTGAGGACCATCGCTATAGAAGCGACGGCCATCACCTTCGTAATCATCCACAAAGATGTCAGGTTTTGAGACGAGATTGATGACATCAAAGCGGAATCCTTTAACGCCTTTGTTTTTCCAGAAGAGAATGATTTTCTTGAGTTCTTCTCTTACTTCAGGGTTATCCCAATTGAGATCGGCCTGTGTTTCATCAAAGAGATGAAGATACCATTTATCTATCTCTTTAACATATTTCCAGGCACTGCCACCAAACTTTGAGAGCCAATTTGTAGGAGCATTTTTAGATGATCTGAAGATATAGTAATCCTGATATTTCTTATCATTCATCAATGCTTTCTTGAACCAAGGATGGGAAGTAGAGGTATGGTTGAAGACCATATCCAACATGATACCAATACCACGTTTATCTGCTTCTCTGATAAGTTCTTCTACATCTTCCATTGTCCCAAAATCGGGATTTATTTTTCTATAGTCGGCTATATCATAGCCATTATCGTTCATTGGTGACACGAAGAATGGTGTCGACCAGATGTAATCAATACCAAGATCTTTAAGATAATCAAGTTTCTTGATGATACCTTGAATATCTCCTATACCGTCATGATTGGTATCATAAAAAGATTTTGGATAAATCTGATAAATGACTTTATCTTTAAAATCATTCATAAAAAACCTCCTACTTCATTGAAATAATTGTTGTTTCGTTAGCGAAAGCATCTCCTTGTTCATTTAAGGCCATGTCTTTAGATAAACCAGGATCGGTAATGATGACCATGACACAATCACGATGATTAGCTTTCTTGATTGCTTCTTTACTAAATCTTAATAATGGCTGACCAGCTTTTACTTGATCATCGACACGAACGAGTGTTTCGAATCCTTCTTTGTTCATGTAGACAGTATCTAATCCAACATGGATAAGCAGTTCAGCACCATTTTCTAATGTTAACCCGACAGCATGTCCAGTATCTTCCATCACTACAGCAACTTTAGCGTTGCATGGTGCGACAATTTCTTCTGTTTCTGGTTCAATGGCTACACCTGGACCCATAAGGCCTGCTGAGAAGACGCCGTCGTTGACATCTTTAAGAGAAATGATTTTACCGTTGACTACACTTTTAACATTAACTGGAGTAGCCGCAGTAACAAATGGTTTTTCTTCTTTACCAGGTACAACATTGTCATCTAATTCAGCGACAAAGCCACGCTGTGATTCGGTAAGCTGTCTTTGTCCAACAATGCTGACAAGGGCAATTGGAATAACAATAGCGATAAGCATACATAAAGCGAAACTTAGAATATATGGTGTCTGGATAGAAAGGATACCAGGAAGACCACCAACACCGATCGTATTGGCTGTTGTATTAGTAGCTGTACATACAATACCAGCAATACCTGATCCGATCATTCCACATACGAATGGAAATTTATATTTTAAGTTTACCCCAAACATAGCAGGTTCAGTAACCCCTAAATAACAAGAGATAGCTGATGGAATATTGACTTCCTGAGCACGGACATTACGTTTTTGAAGAAGAATCATTCCTACAACAGCAGACCCCTGAGCAATATTTGATAAGGCAATCATCGGCCAAAGTCCAGTACCGCCAAAGTCTGCAGCAAGCTGAGTATCGATAGCGTTTGACATATGATGAAGCCCTGTGATAACAAGAGGTGCATAGAATGTACCAAAGATAGCACCGAAGACAACTCTAAATGATCCTGTAATACCAGCATAGATGACTTTAGAAATAACACTACCAATCTGCCATCCAATTGGACCAAGGATAAAGTGAGCAGCGATGACTGATAATAATAAAGAGAAGAACGGTACAAAAATCATCGATACAACTGAAGGGATGATTTTTTTAAAGAAACGTTCAAGATAGACAAGAGATAATGCAGCAAAAATAGCAGGAATAACCTGAGCCTGATAACCGATCATATTGACTTTCATAAAACCAAAGTTCCAGAATGGAATCTTATCAGCACCAGCAACACCGTAGGCATTAAGCAGCTGACCAGATGTAAGAGTTAACCCTAGGATAATTCCTAGCATCTCTGTTCCACCCATTTTCTTTGTAACTGACCAGCAAAGACCGACAGGGATTCCGGTGTGGAATACGGCTTCACCGATCAGCCATAGGAACTGGTCAATCCCAGCCCAGAACTGGCTGATCTGAACAAGTGTCTTTGTACCATTTTCAAACATGTAGATAGAATCAATAACATTACGGAAACCAAGGATCAAACCTCCACAAATGATAGCTGGAAGAAGTGGCGTAAAGATTTCAGCTAAAGTAGTTACTGCTCTTTGAGCAATATTCTGATTTTGTTTAGCAGCCTGTTTAACTTCAGCTTTAGAAACACCTTCAACACCGGCAACAGCGATAAAGTCTTTGTAGAAATCAGAAACCTGATTTCCAATAATGACCTGGAACTGTCCTGCCTGTGTAAATGTACCTTTTACAACAGACATACTTTCAATACCTTTAATATCAGCTTTGTTTTCATCATTAAGAACAAAACGCATACGTGTCATACAATGAGTAACTGCTCCAATATTGGTACGTCCACCAATGAGAGCGAGAAGTTCTTTTGATTCTTCAATATACTTTCCCATAACTTTTCTCCTTTTACTTGTTTAAACATGTTTAACACAATAACAATATATCTTAGTTGTTTAAACATGTCAACTGTAATTGAAAACCTTTTCATAAAAAGATGATTTATTGAGTTTTTAGGATGTTTTATTTATAATTAATGAGTAAATGAGGTAAGAACTATGCCAAAGATGAAATATGAAAATATATATAAAGATCTAAAGGAGAAGATTGAAACAGGTGTTTATCCTGGTCAGACTTTTATTCCTTCAGAGAATCAGTTGGTGAATGTCTACGGATGTTCAAGAAACACAGTAAGAAGAGCTATTAGAGAATTGAGTGCAGAAGGTTATCTGCAATCACAGAAGGGACGTGGGGTCTTTGTGATCTATCAGCCAATCAGTAGAGCGAATTATCTGATCGGTGGTATTGAGACGTTTAAGGATTCAGCTAAACGTAATCATCTTGAAGCTAAGACGAAGGTGATTGTATTTGAGGAAATCAAGGCGGATGAAAATATATCAAGACAAAGTGGTTTTCCTGTAGGAAGTGATCTTTATCTTATTACGAAGATCAGATATCTTGATGGCAAGCCATTGATTCTAGATATCAATATGTTCTTAAAGGATGTTGTTAAGGGACTGACAAAAGAGATTGTGGAAGATTCTACTTATAGCTATCTTGAAGAACAATTGGGTGTTTCAATTATGACAAGTAAGCGTACGATGAGCGTGGAAAGAAGAACAGAAGTTGATGAGCGCTATCTTGAACTTAATGACTATAATTGTATGGCAGTCATTACAGGACAGGTTTATACAAAGGATGGTACTCTTTTTGAATTTACTCAATCACGACATCGTCCTGATTATTTCTGTTTTGAAGATATTGCGACAAGAAAATAAAAAAAAGAGGCTGTAACGAAATAAATACAGCACTCAAATAAAAAATGGTGGCATCCTCATAAGTGATGAGGAATGCCACCTTTTTTGATATAATTAGGCTATGAAAAATAACAATACAAATACACCTAATTACAAGAACA
>NZ_JAGBIX010000064.1:0-37889 GCF_017934775.1 Kandleria sp.
TCACTCATCTATTTGACGTGTTTCTGTTCAGTTTTCAATGTTCAGGCCACTCGGCTCTCGCTGAGTGCTCACTTATATTATCATCACCTCTCCTCTTTGTAAAGCATTTTTGTCTAATTTTTTTAAAAAATCTCTCAGATCTCCATTTTGGGCTATTTAGAAGCAAAAAACCTATGGGTTTACCATAGGTTTAAGCACTGCGTCTTCTACGTCTTTCATTTTCTCTACGATCACGTCTAGAAATCTTTCTATAGCGATCAGTATAGCTTTTGACTGTACAGTGAATACGTTTATTGCTTTTTACAACAGCATTTGTAAATCCAGCAGCATCGACAGGGAAATATTTATGTCTTCTTTTTTCCATGTCATAAATTTCGATTGCATGTGGTCTTGTAACAAGGTCAGCTAATCTTGGCACTGGATCAGTTACAATTTCTGCCTTCATGAGATCAAGATGTTTATCCTTAAACCATCTCTTCTTAGAAATGATTTCCTTTTTCTCAATCACATATAGATATGGTCTGCATCCTACAAAGTAGAAAGTCATGATTGCTGCAAAAATAAGCAAAACAATTGCCTGTTTCATTTCTAGATTGAAACTAGCCATTGCAGCTGCATCTGCATTCTTGCTCATATACAAAGCATCACTGATAAATAGCAATGTATGCCAGAATGTATATAGAAGAACCATCCCCAATGTTAAGCCTACAGCCAAATTTCTTCTAGGTTTAAATTCTTGTCTATCCATAATACTTCTCACTTTCCTTTTTACAATTATACATAAATCAAATAGTCATTACAAATTGTTTTGTAAACGTTTTCGCTCGTTATTAATTAAAAAGCGATGGATCATAGATGTGATCCATCGCATGGCAAGCATGTGATTTACATCATCATGCAATTTTCAAAATTAATCTACAGCGTCCTGTTTGTTCTGCTGTCTTTCGTAGATTAATACGAAAGGTAAGTAGATTACAAATGATACTGCAAATACTAATAACTGTGAAACTGCACCCATTATTCTAGCACCAGTTGCCACGTATCCGAAGATTACTGGAGGCATTGTCCATGGTACTTCAAGTACGATCTTAGGACAGAATCCAGTTTTTACTAAGATCCAACCAATGAAGATACATACGATTGGAGCTAAGATGAATGGAATATCTAAGATTGGGTTCAATACAAGTGGAATACCAAATGTCATAGTTTCATTGATGTTGAATAAACCTGGAACTAAAGAGATACCTGCGATAGTTCTGTTTTCTTCACGTCTACCAAATACGAAGATAGCTGCTACTAAACCAAGAGTAACACCTGAACCTCCCCATTCAGCGAACATCTGTAACATTGTTAAGTTCATAACATATGGGATTTCTGACTGTGAAGCTTTTGGTTTAGCTGTGATTACAGCAGTGTTAGCATATAGTAAAGGTCTGAAGATTGGTTCCTTAACGGCTGCTAACATGTTGTTACCATGGATACCAACACACCAGAATAACATAATGACTAAGTACATGAACATAACAGCTACGATGTTATCACCGATAATAGACTGCATTGGAGCCTGTACCATGTTATAGATAAATGCGTTAACTTCTGCACCAGTAGCTAGCTGACATACTAAACCGATTGCACCAATTACGATAGAAGCTAAGCAAGTAGGAATTAATACTTCGAATGCTTTAGCGACCCCTGGTGGTACCTGTTCTGGCATCTTGATCTTTAAATGATCATTCTTACGGAAAATGTTATAAATTTCCATACCGACGATAGCTACAATTAAACCAGTGAATAAACCAGTTGCAGCAGTATAATTGCTTAAAATACCCTGATATGAGAAGTTATCAATAGTGATTGTCTGATTGCTCCCAATAGAATCACCTGCTGGTAAACTCTTAGCAGCGCTAGCGATAGCACCCTTAACACCTGCAGTATTGAATAAATCAGCTAATTTAATACTGATTGTATTACCTTTAGTAGATGTTAAGCTAGTAGATAAGTCACCAGCTGCGAAAGAAGTTGGAGTAACCATTAACCAAAGGATAAATCCTAAGACTGCAGGATAAGCTCCTGTTTCACCATTAGCTTCAGCAATTTCAGAAGCTACAAGCATAGTAACACCAATTGTGATACATGAGATAGTTGCATATTGTAATGCAGTAAAGATTGGGTTAAGTACGCTAAGAGCCATGATTGGTTTCCAAAGCTTACCTAAACCTGTCTGGTCATTGACTAATACATTAGTCCACAATACACCAACAGCACCAGAAATAGTTGCTGGCATATAGTTCTGGAACGCGTTCTTGATTGCGCCAAGATATTTATTTTGGCCTGCCCAAGCACCGGCACGTCCCATGACATCAGCAAAACCGTCCATATTTTTTCCTCCCTATTAAAATATTTTCGACACCTTAAGTATATGTGTAAGCGCTTGAAAAGTCAATCTCAACTTTTTTCATAAACACCCCATTTTTAAATAATTTCCACAAAAATGACAAAAAAAGCCGATTTAAAGGGAAGTTTTATTTTCACATTCTGAAAACGGTTTCTTTATCAGAAACCGTTTTTTCTTATATTCTGTAGTTGTTTAGTGGAATATCATCCAAATTATACCTTACAAAATGGTGATTCTCATAGATTAAGAACCCCTTTTCTCCCTCTTTTGGTAAGGCGATTGAGGATGGGTTGAGCTTGTAGTAGTCCCCCTCTTTTTCAAAGACAGGGACATGGAAATGACCATAAAGGTAAACATCGCCTTTATGAAGTGGTGGGAAGTTATCTTTATTATAAAGATGACCATGCGTAATAAAGAATGTAAGATCATCTATATTATAAAGAAGATAGTCACTTCTCATTGGGAATTCTAGAACCATCTGATCCACTTCTGCATCACAGTTTCCTCTTACTGCAATAATCTCATCTTTATATTGATTAAGAAGAGTGATGCATTTTTTAGGATTATAGCCTTCAGGTAAATCATTGCGTGGTCCATGATAGAGGATATCACCCAAAATAATTAATTGATTACAGTGATGTTTATTATATAAAGATATAACCTGCTTAAGATCATCATATGATCCATGAATATCTGAAATAATCATGATTTTCTTCATAAGTACACCTATCCTTTCATTATTAAGCCTACCGGGCAATGGTCACTGCCCATGATATCATTATAGATCAGGCTATCTTCTAATTGATTTTTAAGTCTTTCACTGACAATAAAGTAATCAATACGCCATCCAGCATTTCTTTCTCTGGCCTTGAACATATAGCTCCACCATGAATAGGCTCCTTCTTTATCAGGATAGAAGTATCTGAATGTGTCAATATAGCCATGTGATAATAAAGTTGTCATCTTCTCTCTTTCTTCATCAGAGAAGCCTGCGTTCTTATGATTGCTTTGTGGATTCTTTAGATCAATTTCTTTATGAGCAACATTAAGATCTCCACATAAAATGACAGGTTTCTTTTGATCTAGTTCATCAATATAAGCCAGGAAGTCCTCTTCCCACTTCATTCGATAATCTAATCTAGCAAGTTCTTTTTGACTATTGGGTGTATAGCATCCAATAAAATAGAACTGTTCATATTCTAGGGTAATCAGTCTTCCCTCTTGATCATGTTCTTCTATCCCCATGCCATAAGAAACAGATAGTGGTTCTTCTTTTGTAAAGATTGCCACTCCACTATATCCTTTTTTTACAGCACTATTATAGTAGGCATGATAAGTTGGGAAATCTAAAGCAATCTGGTCTACTTGTGCTTTTGTTTCCTGTATCGCAAAAATATCCGCATTGCTTTCTTCAAAAAACTCTTCAAATCCTTTTTTAACGGCAGCTCTTATACCGTTAACATTCCAAGAAATAAGTTTCATAGTTCCTCCTTGTAAAAAACAGGAAGCATTTATGCTCCCTGTTCCTCAATTGCGTATCGCACGATTGTTTTTAGTTTTTCTTCAGGTACCTTTTCTTCATCCTTCAGATAAATTTCATGATGGAATCCTGTGAGCTTCATATTCTGAATTGTAATGTACTCCATAATCTTTATTGTATCATTGATTTCAGTATTATAAGCACCTTTATGCAATGTCTGTACACATTCACCCTCTTTAAATTTCTTGAGGTAGACATCTACAATATATGGATTATCCTTCTTATTAGCTGTTTCCTGTTTAATTGCTTCAAACGTCTGTTCATCTAAAAGCTTAGGTTGTGCCATCATTAAGGTAAAACGAATCATCTTTTTTCTAGTGACATCAAACTGTGAATTGTCATAAGTATCCCATAAGCCTTCTAAAGGAGAAATAAGATAAATCAAGTCTTTTTCTCTCTTAAAATACTCTCTGATTTCCTGAGATAATATTTTAAGTGCGTGCTTTTTTAATCTAAATTCTTCTACTTTAGGGTTCCCAATGCCATCAATCATAATAAAATTGAATTCAGGGACATCTACAATATCAATACGTTTTGTTGTCGCATCATAGACTTTCTTATATTCTTTACGAATACCTTCTTTCAAAGAAACGCCCCCCTTACTTAATACAAATATATTATATAGCTCTTTTTTTATAAAAGCTAGATTTTTAGGAAAACTAGATATATTTTCTTATAATATCGAGATATTATAAGATTCTGATTGTTTTGATTACTACATCTTCAACAGGGCAATCCTGCCATCCTGTTTTTACGTTCGCAATTCTATCTACTACATCTAATCCTTCTGTCACTTTACCGAATGCTGCGTATTCTCCATCTAGATGTGGTGCATCAGCATGCATGATAAAGAACTGAGAAGAAGCTGAATCAGGAACCATTGTTCTTGCCATAGATAAAACACCTCTAGTGTGCTTTAAATCATTCTTTACACCATTAGAAGCGAATTCACCTTTAATAGCACCTGTTTCTTTATTTCTTTTTGATGTATCATATCCACCACCCTGGATCATAAATCCTTTAATGACACGGTGGAAAATTAAACCATCATAAAAATGGTTATTGCAAAGCTTAACAAAATTTTCAACTGTGATAGGGGCAACTTCTGGATAAAGTTCACCTTTCATGATGCCTCCATCTTCCATAACGATTTCAAATGTCTTTGTTTCCATAACCTTACTCCTTATTTTTATTTTTATGTTTCAGATATAACTTTAAGCCTACGACGCATAATACTACAACAAAACATGCAATAATTACAATAGCAATATGGTTCATTTGTTCAAAATGATAAGCTAAAACGACTGTCGCAAGCATCGCTGCAATGTTCATTCCCCCTGAAATCATGAGGTTTGACTGGGTAATAAAATATAATGAACACGCATTTAATACAAATAATCCTATTAATAATGCTACTCCTGTGTAGTCCATATAAGGCGCCTCCTTAAAAACACACCCTATTGTAACATGCTTTTTTGTCTATTTCACCCTTTTCTTTTGAAAGCGTTTTCTTTTAAAAATAAACGTGTTAAAATGTAGTCATGAAGTTTCAAAACATAATGTAAAGGAGATGATATCATGAGAAACTATCACTCCAACGAAATGGGAACAGTTGCGGTTCTTGGTCACTCTGGAAGTGGGAAAACAAGCGTAATTGAGTCCATGGCTTATCGTAGTGGTCAGATAGGCCGTGTTGGTACTATTAAAGAAGGGAATACTTTATCAGATTATGATCAGGAAGAAATAAGAAGACAGTCTTCCTTATCATTAAGTGTTATTCCAGTTGAATGGAATAACTGTAAGGTCAATCTCCTCGATACACCGGGTGCCTTTGATTTCAATGGTGAAATCGAAGCTGCTTTAGCTGTAGCTGAGAGTGCATTGATCGTTGTTCCAGCTACAAAAGGCTTGACCACAGGAACGAAACAGGCAATGTATAAAGCGCATGATAAGGCGCGTATCATTTATATCAACGGCATCGATTATCCGAATGCTGATTATTCCGAAAAGCTAAAAGAGCTTCAGGAAACATACGGTCGTATCATTGCACCTATTCAGGTGCCAATCATGGAAAATAATAAGATGATTGGTTATGTCAATGTCGCAAAGATGGAAGGTAGAATCTTTGAAGGCACACAGACTAAAGCATGTCCTATTCCTGAAGGAATGGATGATCTTATTGAACCTGTTAAAGCAATGATTGATGAAGCGGTTGCCAATACGAGTGACGAACTGCTTGAAAAATATTTAAATGAAGAACCATTTACAAAAGAAGAGATTTCTCTTGCATTAAGACAGGGTGTTGTCAATAAGTCATTGATTCCTGTACTATGTGGGACTAATCAAATTGGTATTTCAATCATCCTTAATTCAATGGTTGCATTCTTCAGTGCTAGTGGGGATATGAGCAATTCATATATTATCCATAATAATTTAACTGATGAAGATGAAATCGTTGGATTTGATGAAAAGCTTCCTCCTGCATGCCAGGTTTTCAAGACTTACTCTGATCCATTTATTGGTCGTATTTCTTTAGTAAAAGTACTTACTGGTACTTTAAGACCTAATACAACGATGATTAATCAGCGTTCTAAAGGTGAAGAAAAGATTGGTAAGCTTTATATCATGCAAGGAAAGAATACCATTGAAGTAGATGAACTTAATGCTGGTGATATTGGTGCCATCATGAAACTTGATCATACGAAGACAAATGATGTATTATCTTCGCCTCAATTCCCAATTGGAGTACAGCCAATCAAGTTCTCACAGCCATATTATGGCAAGGCATTAAAACCAGTTGGAAAGACAAATGAAGATAAGATTTCTGCTTCTCTTGCAAGATTCTTAGAAGAAGATCCTTGCTTAAGATTTGAGACTAATCCTGAAACAAAGCAGCAGGTACTTTATGGTTTAGGTGATATTCACTTAGATTCAGTGATTTCTCGTCTTAAGAATAAATATAAAGTAGATGTAGAATTAAGTGATGTTATTATCCCTTATCGTGAAACAATCAAGGGAGAAGTCACTCAGCGTACTAAATATAAGAAACAATCTGGTGGTCATGGTCAATATGGTGATGTAGAAATTATCTTTGAACCATCTCATGACTATGACAAGCCATTTGTATTTGAAGAAAAGGTATTTGGTGGCGCTGTTCCAAAGAGCTACTTCCCTGCTGTAGAAAAAGGATTAATTGAAGCTACAAAACATGGGGTATTAGCTGGCTATCCTGTTCTTGGCGTTAAGGCTACATTGGTAGATGGTAGCTACCATTCAGTAGATTCAAGTGAACAGGCCTTCAAGACAGCTACACAGATGTGCTTTAAGGAAGGTATTCCTAAAGCTAAGCCAGTACTTCTTGAACCTTATGTCACTATGAATGTTTTCATTCCAGATGAATTCATGGGTGATATCATGTCACACTTCAATAAACATCGTGCTCGTGTAATCGGTCAGGAAATTCTTGATGATAATCTTGTAAAGATTACTGCTGAAGCACCACAGAATGAAATCATGAACTACGCGATTGACTTACGTTCAATAACACAAGGACAAGGATTCTTTGATCAGAGCTTCCTTGATTATGAATTCATGAATGAACAGCTTCAAGAAAGAGTTATTGCTCAAAAGAATAAAGAATAAAAAACTGCGAAGGATATTTCCTTCGCAGTTTTACTACTTTGCAAGTTTTTTTGCTTCTATCTTGAAGACTTTCATTAAAATGGGTGAACAGATAAGATAGAAGAAAAAGTTTCCTCCGGCATGTAATGTGTCAAAAGTTAAGCCTGCAATCCAATAAGGAAGAAACAATCCCCACCCGCCATAACAGAGCTGTTCAAATGATACGACAAAGCCAAAGACGTATCCCATCAGGGATGAAAAGATGGCCATAAAAAGTAATGGTGGTGATTTTTTCTTTAGTAGGAACAATCGTTTCACTGCTTCACTCAATAGACAGATCACAACCCAGGCGAGAATCTGGAATACCGTCCACAATCCCATTCCTAAGAATACATTTGAAACAATTGTTGTGACGAAAGTGAGCTTTATGCCAAATGAAAGGCCAAAAAGCAGCACAGAAATGATAATAATTGAAGTTACCGGCTTTATATTAGGTAAAAACTGAAGGTATATGCGGGAAGTAATATTCAATGCCGCTAAAATACCAATGAGCGCTATTTCCTTGGCTGGTGGAAACTTAATTGTAGTTGACATAACGCCACTCCAAGTGATCTTTAGCTTTAAGCTTATAAACAGCAGAACTTACATTTGGCAGTTTGCCATTTACACGATAAGTCCACCCTGAAGCAGGACCATACTGTTTTTCTCTTAATCCATTGATTGTTGTGACATAAACAAACTTACCAAAACCATTCTTTTTTATTGAAAGATTTGACTTCTGAAGTAATGTATAGGCTGTATCTCCTTTTACAAACTTTACTTTCTTGTTTGTAAATGTTTTTCTTACGCCTACTGCTTTAAAATAAACGAAGTCTTTAATTTTTAAACGACATTTATATGTCTTCTTTTTAAGCTTTAAAGAAATAGTTGTTTTACCAGCTTTCTTTCCAGTAACCCTGAATGATGTCTTAGATAGACGTCTAACGCTCGCATACCCTTTCGCATAGGCAATAGAGACTTTCTTTTTAGTATTCTTTAACGATAATGTAAATGATGATCCAATAAAAATTGTTTTTGATTGACTAGAAATACCCGCACTTTTTGCATGAACAGGTGTTATTAATGTGAGTACTATTCCAATGACAACAATTAATTTTTTCATGCTTTAAGCTTCACGCTCTTTTCTTTTGACCATTTACCATAGATGGTCTTTTTCTTTACTGTTTTATATGCTCTAACTTTTACCTGATATTTAGAACCAAGATCAAGTTTTTTTACTTTTTGAGATAAAGCTTTTGTTTTCTTATATCTCCATTTCTTAGAAGATGCTTTCTTATAAGCAATCTGGTATTTTACATTCCCTTTAGCTTTCTTTAGTTTTACTTTAAATAGTGTTCTATATACTTTAATAGATTTCACTTTCACTTTGCTTGGATGAATTGTGTAGTTTACCTTTACAGTTCCACTGTAGTCTCCGAATCCTTTGATGGTAGCTTTATAGATCCCGATAGCTTTACTCTTTTTAAGTGTTAACTTGTAATCTTTATTGTTAATTAAAGTCTTTCCATTGTAAGTCACTTTTACAGTTGGCTTTTTCACCTTGCCATTATAAACATAACTTTTCTTAGATAAAGTCACATTGCTTTTTGAAAGTTTACGAGCAGCTTTTGTTGCAAAATATTCTTTTCTTGCATCATTAATGACAGAACCAAATTTATATGTACCTAAGGCTCTAGCCCCACTTACTGTTGTATAAGGATCAGTTTCTCCATTAGAATAGTTGGATTTAAATGATCCATCTTTTAACTGATAGTTTAACAAGTAAGAAACAGACTTATTGTTTGTTGATAAGACTTCATTTTTATTATGAATAAACAACGCTTCTAATACAGCTGCAGATGTATCTGGGCTTCCACCCCATCCTGTATGATCAAAAGAACCATCTTCTTTTAATCCTGATTTTAAATATGTTACAGCTTTAGTCAACTGTGTACGATAAGCTGAAGCATCAGCTAATGATAATGCTTCATAAGCCCATCCTGTTGTAGAATCATCTTCCACAATTCCATTATAGACATAATAGAAAGCACCATTTTGTCTCTGTTTTGAAGCTAAATCATTTGAAACAATTTTCACCTTAGGTGAATTAACTGCTTCTAATGCCATTAATACATATATTTCATAATTAGGAGCAATTTCTTTTCCATCAAAGTAACCGTTGCTTGAAATTAATCCTTCTAATTTCTTCACGTAATTTTTTCCATAATAATTAGCAGGATCTTCCCCTAATAATGTTAAGGCGATAATACCCTTTGTTAAATTACCGCTCTGTTTGTCTTCATCATAGGTAGTATCCAAAGACTTTAAGCTTTCTTCATAATCCTTATCTAAAGTAAAAGGTGCATTTTCTGCTTCTAATCCAATTGATTCTACCGCAATGATTTCATCACTGCTTGATAAGACTTTCTGCTTCTTATAGAACGATTGCACTTTAGCAACCGCATTTAAGATCGCATTAACATTTTCTGCTGCCGCTACTTGTCTAAAAGATAGCGACAAAGTCAAGATAAGTGCTAATGCACATAAAATTCCCTTTTTCATTTATTTCTCCCCCTTATTTTTTATAAAAACAGAATCCGCATAATGAACTGTTTCCATCGCATCCTTGCAATAGGCATCAGCACCAATCTGATCAGCGTAGTCCTGAGTCATAACCGCACCACCTACGCATACGAGCGTATCTGGTTTCTTTTCTCTAAGCTGTCTTATTGTCTCTTCCATATTAACGACTGTCGTCGTCATAAGCGCACTTAAGCCTACTAGTCTGACATCATTCTTGATTGCTGTATCTACAATAACTTCTGGTGCGACATCTTTTCCTAAATCAATGATGTCATAGCCGTAGTTTTCTAGCATGACTTTAACGATGTTCTTTCCGATATCATGAACATCCCCTTTAACTGTCGCAAGAATGATTTTTCCTTTTGATTCTGTCTCCACACCTTTCATTGATTCTTTAATGACCGCAAATGCTGCTTTAGCAGCTTCTGCACTCATCAGTAATTGAGGCAAGAAGATTGAACCATTTTCAAATCCTTTTCCTACTTCATCAAGAGCAGGAATTAATTCTTCATTGATTAAAGTTAATCCATCTCTTTCCTTTAATCCCTCTTTAGTTGCTGCTGCCGCATTTTTTTCAAGTCCTCTTTTAACACTGTCAAATAGACTCATTTCGCTGACAGCTTTCTTCACTGTTTCAGTCTTTACATCCGCATAAGCTGAAATGTATTCATTAAAGTTTTCATCCTGATTAGTCAAAGCATTATAAGCACGGTAGCTGTTCATCATATCTTGAGCATTAGGATTGATAATTGCACATGATAAACCATCATGCATTGCCATTGTTAAGAAATGACTATTGATAATCTTTCTTTGTGGCAATCCAAATGAAATATTGGATACACCTAGAATAGAATGACCATGAAGTTCATCTCTAATACGACGTAATGTTTCTAATGTAACTAATGCAGAAGATGAATCTGATGAAACGGTCATCGCTAATCCATCGATGACGATATCATCTTTAGAGATGCCATATTTTTCTGCTTCTTTATAGATCTTCTTGGCAATCTCAATACGTTTTTCAGATGTTTCTGGTATTCCTGATTCATCAAGTGGTAAAGCGACCACAACTGCACCATATTTTGCAACTATTGGGAAAACATGATCCATGATTTCCTGCTTCCCGTTAACTGAATTAAGCATTGCTTTCCCATTATATAATCTTAAGCTTCTTTCCATTGCTTCAAAGTCACCAGTATCAATCTGTAATGGCAAGGCTGTTACTGATTGAAGCTGACTCATCACTTCTACCAATGTATCTGCTTCATTGATTTCAGGTAAGCCAACATTGACATCTAGAATATGAGCTCCTGCATCTTCCTGCTGAAGACCTTGAGATAAAATATAATTGATATCATGATTCTTTAAGGCTTCCTTGAATTTCTTTTTCCCCGTTGGGTTAATACGTTCACCAATGATCACTGGTTTTTTTCCAATCTCTACTGATTGAGAAAAAGAAGTCACAACACTATGATGCTTTTTCACCGGAGGATGGAAAGGCTTAGTCTTGCACATGTCTACAAGTCCCTTGATATATTCAGGCGTTGTACCACAACAACCACCTAATACCGCTACTTCAAGATCCGCAATTTCTGACATGTAGCCAACAAACTCTTCACTTGTCATATCATAATAATTATGGCCATCCTTGCTTTTTGGAAGTCCAGCATTAGGATTGACAATAATTGGTAATGATGAACTGTTGATCATTCTTTTAATAAAAGGAATCATCTGCTTAGGTCCAAGTGAACAGTTCACTCCAATCGCATCTACTTTTAATCCTTCTAATAAAGCAACAACCGATTCTGGTGTTCCTCCTGTCAACAGTTTTCCTTTTTCATCAAATGTTACAGTGACACAAACTGGCAGATCACATGATTCCTTAGCAGCTAAAACAGCAGCTTTGGCTTCATAGGCATCGGTCATTGTTTCAATGAGGATGAGATCTACTCCTATTTCAAGAGCATAGCCAATGACTTCTTTATAAAGATTAACTGCCTTTTCAAAAGGAAGATCTCCCAATGGTTCTAATAGTTTTCCCGTTGGACCAAGATCCAATGCGATGTAGCCATCTTCTTCACGATGTGCTTCTTTTCTCGCCTTTTTTGCAAGACGAACTGCACTTTGTACAATTTCTTTTAAATTATCAGGAAAACGTAGAGCGTTAGCACCAAAAGTATTCGCGTTAACGACATCACTGCCTGCTTCAAAATATTCTCTATTGATTCTTAGAATCTTTTCAGGATGCTCAAGATTCCAATATTCAGGTTTTTCTCCAGCTTTTAGTCCCCATTCTTGTAAGATGGAACCAAAACCGCCATCCCAGAATAGCCACTCTTTTCCTAATCGTTCTTTAAAACTCATGATTACTCCTTCCTTGATGGACAATCCAGCTTATCACATGCTTTACAGCCAGACACTGATTTTTGTGGATGATCAGTTATCCCAATAAAAGCTGTAACGCTCTTTGATGGCACCATCAATAGTGATTCTGTTAAATGAATGCCTATTTCACTCATCTTTAATAGACGTTCAAAATCTTTTTGTAACTCAAGTGATGTATCCCCATATCCAGGTGAGAAGCGAGGCTTTAGATACAAGTGTTCTTCTTTTGCTTGTTCTTTTAATTTATCATTCAAATCATCGCATACACATTCAACCATCTCTGCTCCTGTTGCCTGATAAATAGCCGCTTTGGCCATATTGGTGATTTCTACACGTCTGATCATCTGATCTACACCAATACCAACAGTAGCAGCGAAGAGATAGACTTCATTGCAGCCTTCTAAGTTTTTAGATAGGGCTTTACTATTGATGGACATTCCTTCGATAAGAATCGTATCATCTACTCTTTTAACAGGAAATCTCTTATAAACAAACTGGGGATTAATGACTTTCTTGAGCTCATCTATACATTGATCAATAAGTTCATCCGTATGCTCATTGATTTCCATATCTTTTCTATAGCCGAGATATCTTAAAATCTCAGACTTGCGTATTGGTTTCATTATTTTAAGATCTCCGATACATTGTTCATGATACCTTCAGCGACATCTGGGTTATTCATTGTATAAACGTGAATATGTTTTACCCCATTGGCAATAAGATCAATAATCTGTTCTGAGGCATAAATGATCCCTGCCTGTTTCATTGCTTTTTCATTATCTCCAAAAGTATCTACCATTGAGAAGAAACGTGAAGGCACTGAACTTCCTGATAACTGAATAGCACGTTTTACTTGTTCTTTTCTTGTAATAGGCATAATACCAGCTACAATTGGCACTTCAATTCCTGCTTCTCTTGCACGATAAAGGAAATTATAGAAGATGCTATTGTCAAAGAACATCTGAGTAGTCAAGAAATCACAGCCTGCTTCTACTTTCTTTTTTAAATAGTAGATATCTTCATCCTTGTTCTTTGCTTCAGGATGACCTTCTGGATAACAGGCTCCCCCAATACAGAATTCAGGATTATATTCCTTGATTTCCTTAATCAATTCAGACGCATGTTCATAATCATGAGGGACTTCTGTTTCAGGAAGATCCCCTCTTAATGCCATGATATTCTTAATACCATTGGCTTCAAAAGATTCAAGCATTTCATGGACTTTCTCTTTTGTAGAAGAAACACAAGTCAAGTGGGCTAATACATCCACTCCTTCTTTTTCCTGTATTTCCTTGGCAATATTTACTGTATACTGGCTTGTTCCCCCTCCAGCTCCATAAGTGACTGACATAAACTCTGGGTGTAATCTTGCGATTTCTTTTGCCTTATTGGCAACTGCTTCAAAGTTTTTTGAGTATTTATTGGGAAAAACTTCAAATGATAAAGTAACTTTCCCCTGATTTAAGCGATCTATTATTT
Organism: Kandleria sp.; assembly: GCF_017934775.1. Lineage (NCBI taxonomy): Bacteria > Bacillati > Bacillota > Erysipelotrichia > Erysipelotrichales > Coprobacillaceae > Kandleria > Kandleria sp. Next base: position 14,043 of record NZ_JAGBIX010000064.1, read on the forward strand.
TCATACCTTTTACCTTCCTAACGAATTTTATTATAAAGCATGATTATCAAAATGATGTTATATTAATTATAACACATTAACCATAGCTATAGACTATAACTAAAAAAGCCACATAGCTGTGGCTTTTCTTTATTATTTTACTTGTATATCTAGATTTAATAAATGCAGAGGATTAAAGAGGCATATCCATTTATTGTGATACAAGTTTTTACCTGTATATAATGACATACATATTATAAATACAAGTACACCAGCAATAAGATTAGAGACTATTTCTTCCATATAGAATTCGTAGATCTTATTTATTAGAATCTCCTTTCTTAGCTTCTTTTAAAATCTTATTTGTATGTCTTGATTTAAAGAAGACATAGACAAGAAGTATTGGAGATACATATCCATTTAATGTGGTCCATGGTTTCTTTTCTGTATACAACGCCATACATATAATAATTAAGAATGTAAACGAAATAATATTGAAGATTATTTCTGACATAAAAAATTCATAGATTTTTTTCATAAATATCATCTTTTTCTTTCTTTTAACTATTAATATTATACCCCATATACTCAATAAGTTTAAAAAATTGAAGCTTTTAAAAAAATTTACTTATTAAATACAAAACAAACAAGAAAAAAATCCTATAGAAGTCATTCTAGTGGTTAATCTATGAGTTGTTTATACGTTTTATTACTTCTCTTAATTTTTCCTTAAACATATATATTACATTTTATATAGTCATGAATTTAAAAAGAAGTTCATTAAGAACTTCTATTTATGATATGTTTCATTTTTCATGATTTTAAATGCTCTATAGATTTGTTCACATAATAACAATCTTGCTAACTGATGAGGGAAAGTCATTTCTGACATACTGATCTTAAAATCAGCTCTTTCATAGATTTCTTCACTATGTCCAAGTGAACCACCTAATACAAATACAATTGTTGAACATCCACTGATCATTTTCTGTTCAATATGTTTAGAAAAAGCAACAGAGTCCATTTGTTGGCTTGCAACATCCAATAGGATCATATAGTCATTCTGTTTTACTTTATCTAAGATCTTTCTTCCTTCTTTAGCCTTCACCATAATTTCTTGAGCAAGTGATGCATTTTTAGGAATGGGTTCATCATCTACTTCAATCATTTCTACTTTCGTATAGGCTCCTAATCTTTTAACATATTCCTTAATGCCTTCTTTAAGATACTTTTCTTTCAATTTCCCTACACTGATAATCTTAATGTTCATATTTACCTCCTGAGACAACATCAACTTGGCTTGCAACCTTGATATTGTTCCTATCAAATGACATATGCTTTTCATCAAAGACCTCATAATATGTCTTTAATGCCAACTCTTTGGTATTGGCTTCCTGTGAAAGATGGGCAAGCACAATCTCTTTTGTATCTTCCCCGATGACTTCACACATAAGTCTAGCACTATATTCATTACACAAATGTCCTTCATCGCCAAGAATTCTATTCTTGAGATATAGTGGTCTTCTTGTATTCATCAGCATTTCGATATCATGATTTGCTTCGATAATATAGTAATTAAGATTACCAATCAGTTCTCTATTTTTCACTGATACAAAGCCTGTATCTGTCATATAAAGAAGAGATTCATCACCTCTTATTACAAATCCCACAGTGTTGGTTGCATCATGGGATAACGGAAGAACTTCTACACTTAACTGATTGAAATGATAAGTCTGAAATGGTTCTAGAATATGTTCTTCATCCATAGTCTCTATATTTCCTCTTGCACTGTAGACAATCTTTTCATCAAAGATATGAATATTCTTTGAATGATCATAGTGATCATGTGTCAAGAATACATAAGTAATATCTGATTCATTAAATCCTACTTCATTTAATCTGTACAATAACTGCTTTCTTGAAATGCCACAGTCAATAAGTATTCCTGTACCATTTTCATATACAAAAGTGGCATTTCCTTTTGAGCCACTTGCTAAAACGTGAAATTCCATACATTACTCCTTTTTGCCATTATACCACACAAAAATCTTTTATTAAGTGTGAAAAAAGTGAAAGCGCTTTTTTAATTTGTGATAAAATAAGAGAAAGAAGGAGGAGATTTTATGGCTAAGATTATTACTATCGCAAGACAATATGGATCTGGAGGTCGTATTATCGCACAAAAAGTAGCAGATAAGTTAGGACTCGTCTACTATGATAATCAGATTATAGATTTAGCTGCGGAAGAACTTGGCTTTGATATCCGTACTATTCGCAAGGCTGCCCAGGAAAAGAGTTCTGGTTTCCTTTATACAATGGCTGGTGGTACATTCCAGATGCCCCTAAATGATCAGGTCTTTGCCACTCAATCGAAGATTATTAGACATCTGGCAACTAATGATTCATGCATTATTGTCAATGGCTGTGCCGATTATATTCTTGAAGACTTTGATCATGTATTAAAAGTATTTATCCATGCCCCTATTGCTTCTCGTGCTAGACGTGTAGAAGAGGAATATGGTGAAAAACATGAGAATTATATCAAGTATGTAAAGTCTAGAGATAAGAAGAGAGAAAACTATTATAATTACTACACGACTAATAAATGGGGTCAGCTGACTAATTTTGATTTAACAATCAACAGTGATTTTGGATTGGATGAAGTTGCTGATGTTATTGTAGAAATGTATAGAAAACTATAAAAAAAGAGGAGCTCATTGAGCTCCTTTTCCTATAGATTATTTTAAACCATACTTCTTGTTGAACTTTTCTACACGTCCATCAGCACTAGCAAATCTCTGTTTACCAGTATAGAATGGATGACAGTTTGAACAAGTGTCAACACGAATTTCATCTAATACTGAACCAGTTTCGAATTCAGCACCACATGATGTACAGATTACTTTAACCTTTTTATAATCTGGATGAATACCTTTTCTCATTTTATAATCTCCTTCCGCCTTGAAATATATGCTACTTCAAAGTAAGTTGCTAACACATAATACCATTATCAAATGGGAATTACAATAGTTTTTTAAAAATTTTCTTCATCAATTTTTTTCGATATTTAGGTCATTATTCACTTGTATTTCAAAGGCTAATCTTCGACCATATATCTAGAGACATGAGCACCTAAAGCAATCAGTTTACGATCGATATTGTCATATCCTCTATCAATATGATAGACATTAGTAATTTCAGTTACGCCTTCAGCCATAAGACCTGCTACAACTAGAGCAGCACCGCATCTTAAGTCAGTTGCTTCTACTCTTGCGCCATGAAGTGGTGTTGGACCATTGACATAGCAGCAAGCATCTCCTGTTTCAATATTAGCACCCATCTTATTAAGCTGTGCACAGTGACCAAAACGTTCCTTGTAGATTGTTTCAATGACATGTGATTGACCATGAGCCTGAGTCATCAATGTTGTAAGTGGCTGCTGAAGGTCAGTTGCATATCCTGGATAGATCTGTGTAGTGACTTCAACTGGGTTGAAATCTGTAAATCCACCATAGACAAGAATACTGTCGCCTACAATTTCCATTCTTACACCCATTTCTCTTAACTTTAATAATAAAGCATCAAGATGCTGAGTGATAACATTTTGAACAAGGACACGTTCCCCGATTGCTGCTGCAATAATAAGGAATGTTCCAGCTTCAATACGGTCAGGAATAATCTCATGCATTGTTCCATGCATTTCTGATACACCTTCTACAATAATAGTATCCGTACCTACACCTCTGATATGTGCTCCCATCTTAGTAAGAAGGTTAGCCACATCAATGATTTCAGGTTCACGGGCCGCATTATTGATCGTTGTCTTTCCATCAGCTCTAACAGCCGCTAGAAGAATATTGATAGTTGCTCCTACTGAAGCAAAATCAAGATAGATTTCTGCGCCCTTTAAATGATCAGCCTTTAAATGATAAGTGCCTTCTTCTTCATTATAAGTAATTGTTGCACCAAGTGCTTCAAATCCCTTAAGGTGAAGATCAATAGGACGTGGTCCTAAATAGCACCCACCTGGCATGCGTATTGTAACTTCTCCATATTTACCAAGTAAAGCACCCATAAAATAATATGATGCTCTTAATTTATCTACAGCCTCACTAGTAAGTGGGTTATTTTTCATATGACTAGGATCTACTCTTAAAGTATCCCCTTCTTTTTCAACTTCACAATCAAGTTCTTTTAAAAGGACTGCCAACGCATCTACATCTGAAATGTTTGGTACTCCATATATCTCAACAGGTGAATCCGCTAATACAATAGCAGGAATAAGTGCAACTGTCGCATTCTTAGCGCCAGAAATTCTCACAGTTCCTCTTAAAGGATGTCCACCTTCAATTGCAATGACTTCTTGTGCCATATTTATATCCTCTCTCATTCTCATCTTTTTACACACCATGATTATACATAATCTTATCTCAAATGTGAAGTATCAGACTTTGAAAGTGAAGTCACAACTAAAAAATAGAAAAATTACCTTTCAGTTGTTTACTTCACAACAAATTGTGTTATACTAATACCGCAATGTGATGGTCCGTTGGTGAAGTGGTCAACACACTTGGTTCTCATCCAAGCATTCAGGGGTTCGAACCCCCTACGGACTACCATATTTTTTTTTGCCAATCTAAAGGCAATAAAAAAAGTAAGCTTCGCTTACTTCGTATTAAATATGGCTGGGGTAGCTGGATTCGAACCAGCGGAATGACGGATTCAGAGTCCGTTGCCTTACCACTTGGCTATACCCCAATCGCATGTACGATTATATCATAATAATGGGAGATGTAAAGAGAAAAATGAAAAAAATTAGAACGAGATTTGCGCCTAGTCCCACTGGCTACATGCATATCGGAAACCTAAGAACAGCTCTATACTGTTATCTGATTGCCAAACATAACAACGGTGATTTCATCCTACGTATTGAAGATACTGATCAGAATCGTGAAGTCGAAGGAGCAACTGATATCATCTATAATGTATTGGAAGAAACTGGTCTTCATTATGATGAAGGTCCTGATAAGCCAGGTGAAGTAGGGCCATACATTCAGTCAAAGAGATTACCAATCTATGAAAAATATGCAAAACAGCTTATCGAAAGCGGTCATGCACATTATTGTTTCTGTACTAAGGAAGACAGAGAAGAAAATGAAATTGATCCATGTCGTTACCTTGATCCAGAACAGATTCAGGAACATTTAGATAATGGTGATCCTTATACAATCAGACAGACAATCCCTGAAACTGGAACTGCTGATTTCGATGATGAAATCTACGGTCATATTGAAGTGCCATGCAACACTTTAGATGATTCAGTCTTAATCAAGACTGACAAGTTCCCAACTTACAACTTTGCCAACGTTGTCGATGATCATCTTATGAACATCAATGTGGTAGTAAGAGGAAATGAATATTTAGCGTCTACTCCTAAATACAATCTATTATATGATGCATTTAATTGGGAAAGACCAACTTATATCCATCTTCCACCGGTTATGAAAGATGAAAAACATAAGTTATCTAAGAGAAACGGTGATGCATCATTCCAGGATTTAAGAGCTCAGGGATATTTAACTGAAGCTATCCTTAACTACATCGCATTACTTGGATGGTCTCCTAAGGATGAAGAAGTTCTTTCATTAGAACAGTTAAAAGAAGAATTTGATATCAAGCATATTTCTAAAGCACCAGCAATCTTTGATATCAACAAGTTAAAATGGATGAATGGTGTCTACATCAGAAATATGTCAGTAGAAGAATTCCATGAACTTGCTAAACCATACTATAAAGATATCAAGCTTGATGTTGATCTATTAGAAATCACAAAAGCTTTACAGCCACGTGTTGAACGTTTAGCTGATATTCCTGAAATGGTTGATTTCATCAATGGAGAATTACCATTCGATGCTGATATCTACACACATAAGAAGATGAAAACTAATCCAGAAAACTCATTAGAAGCACTTGAATTATCTTTACCTGCTATGGAAGCTTGGGAAGATTACACTGATGATGATGGATTAATGCATATGATGATGGACTTAGCTAAAGAACATGAATTAAAGAATGGTCGTATCATGTGGCCAATCCGTGTCGCTTTATCTAACAAGTCATTCACTCCTGGTGGAGCTGTAGAAATTGCTCATATTATCGGTAAAGAGGAATCTTTAAAGAGAATGAGACAGGCTATTGCTGATTTAAAAGAATATCTTGGTAAATAATAAAAGCTGATCTAGCAAAGTGAGTAATCACTTTGTCAGATCAGCTTTTTCTTTTATTTATCAAATAATGGTGTAGAAAGATAACGATCTCCTGTATCAGGGAACAAGACAACGATGTTCTTTCCTTCATATTCTTCTCTTTTAGCAAGTTCAATTGCAGCTTTTAATGCAGCACCAGAAGAGATTCCTACAAGGACACCTTCTTTTTGTCCAACAAGTTTACCGTATGTGAAGGCATCATCGTTCTCAACAGTGATTACTTCATCATAGATATCCTGATTTAATACATCAGGTACAAATCCTGCACCGATTCCCTGAATCTTATGAGGACCACCTTTTCCAGTTGTCAATACTGGAGAAGTAGCTGGTTCAACACTAATAATCTTGATATCCTTATTCTTTTCTTTTAAATAAGTACCTGTACCAGTTAAAGTTCCTCCTGTACCTACTCCTGCAACAAATACGTCAACTGCTCCATCAGTATCTTCCCAGATTTCAGGTCCAGTTGTTTCATAGTGAGCTTTTGGGTTAGATGGATTGCTGAACTGTGATGGAATAAAGCTATTTGGATTTTCTTTTGCTAATTCATTTGCTTTCTGAATAGCACCAGTCATTCCAGTTGCTCCTGGTGACAATACTAATTCAGCACCGTATGCTTTCATTAAAGCACGACGTTCTACTGACATTGTTTCAGGCATTACAATAACGACATGATATCCTCTTGCTGCTGCAACTGAAGCTAATCCAATACCTGTATTTCCTGAAGTCGGTTCAATGATAACTGTATCTTTATTGATTTTTCCTTCTTTTTCAGCATCATCCAACATCTTTTTAGCAATACGATCCTTTACGCTTCCAGCGGGATTAAAGTATTCAAGCTTTGCTAAAAGTTTTGCTTTAAGATTTAATGATTTTTCAATTCTTGTTAATTCTAATAATGGTGTATGTCCGATCAACTGATCAGCACTAGTGTAAATATGGGCCATAATAATCTCCTTTTAATTAAATAATATATTGATCTGCACTTTCTCCAGTATTTGCCAAATCTGCTATTGTTATGCTTGAAAGGTACTCCTCTACAACTTTATAAAGTCCTTCCCACATTGGCAATGTCTGACAAGACACCGCTCTGTTGCACTGATTGCTTTCATCCTGCAAGCAAGAGATTGGTGCGAGTGAACCTTCTGTAATCTTAAGAACGTCGGCAACGGTATAACAGGATGCATCCTGTGTTAAACGATATCCTCCACCTTTACCGCGTAACCCTTCGATAAAGTGTTCTCTGGTTAACGACTTAACGATGCTTTCCAGATACTTTTCTGAAATATTCTGTCTATTGGCAATCTCTTTTAAAGGAATATACTTTGCTTGATCATGTTCTGCTAGATCAATCATTACACGTAAAGCATATCTTCCTTTTGTAGATACCATCATATGTGCCACCTCCTTTATAAACCTATAATACACCAAGGTTTATAGGAATTCAAATATTATGATAAATTTTTTAAAAAAAGAGCAAGCCCTTAAGCCTGCTCTTTAGTATACACGATAAATTATTATGCTTTACCGATTGAACCGAAGCATTCAAGTCTGTCTTTAACACCAGCTCTGATAGCTTCGAAACCTGGGTTAAGTAATTTACGAGGATCGTAACCTTTACCCTGCTGATCTTTACCTTCTTCGATGTATTTTCTAGTAGCTGCAGCAAATACTAACTGTAATTCAGTATTTACGTTAACTTTAGATACACCTAAAGAAATTGCTTTCTTAACCTGTTCATCAGGGATACCAGAACCACCATGTAATACCATAGGCATCTTAGGTCCGATAGCTTCTTTGATGTTACCTAATACATCAAACTGTAAACCTTCCCAGTTTGAAGGATATTTACCATGGATGTTACCGATACCACATGCTAAGAAGTCTACACCTAATGCAGCAACTGAAGCACATTCTTTTGGATCTGCACATTCACCAGTTGAAACGACACCGTCTTCTTCTCCACCGATGCCACCAACTTCTGCTTCAAGAGAAACACCTTTTGAATGACATAATTCAACCATTTCTTTTGTTTTAGCGATGTTTTCATCGATATCATAATGAGAACCATCGAACATGATTGAAGAGAAACCAGCTTCTAATGCAGCTTTTGCTCCTTCATATGATCCATGATCCAAGTGTAAAGCTACTGGTACAGTGATGTTTAAAGCTTCAACCATTGCATTTACCATAGCAGCAACTGTTTTGAAACCAGTCATGTACTTAGCTGCACCTTCAGATACACCTAAGATTACAGGAGCTTTTAACTCTTCACATTCTAATAAGATTGCTTTAGTCCATTCTAAGTTATTGATGTTGAACTGAGCAATTGCATAATGACCTTCTAAGGCCTTATCGATCATTTCTTTTGCGGATACTAATCCCATTTTCTAATCTCTCCTTTTTCTTTTTCTAGAATCATCATACACTTTTTTATTTAAATTTGAAAGTGATATCACTAAATTTTATTATTTGGAAACGCTAACAGTTATACGATTCAATGCTTTTTCTAATATTGCTCTAGGACAAGCCAAATTAAATCGTTCAAAGCCTTCTCCTTCTTCACCAAAAATATAGCCTTCATCAAGCCAGAGCTTAGCTTCTTTTAACATAAAACGTTCTAGTTCCTTGCCGCTCATATGCCAATTTCTAAAGTCCACCCATACTAGATATAAACCTTCAGGTCTGATCATCTTTACTTCTGGTAGATTCTTCTTTAAAAATGATTCCATATAGTTGATATTACCTTCTACATAAGAAAGCATCTCATCAACCCAATTATCACCTTTTTCATAGGCTGTCATCGTAGCAATCAAGCCTAAGACATTAGGCGTAAACATTCCTGTTGCAAGCTGTTCTTTCTTGAACAGCTCTCTTAACTCCTTATTGGCAATAAAAATCGTACTTGTCTGAAGTCCTGCAAGATTAAAAGTCTTAGAGGCAGCAGTAGCCACAATGCTGATATCTTTAAAACGTGGATCTGCTTCATAGAAAGGAATATGCTTTCTTTCTCCATAGACAAAGTCCATATGTATTTCATCACTAACAACAATGACATGATGTTTAAGACAGATTTCTCCAATCTTTAACAGCTCTTCCTTTGTCCAGACTTTCCCTACTGGATTATGAGGATTACAGAATATCAGCATCTTTACATTTTCTTCTATAATCTTCTTTTCAAATAAATCAAAATCTAATTCATAGTGATCTTCTTTAAAATCAAGAGAAAGGCTTACTGCCTTTCTTTTATTGTTTACAATAGCATTCTTAAATGGATAATAGACCGGTGTTAAGATCATGATATGATCATCAATTTCTGAATAGGCTCTTACTGCCAAGTTGATTGCATTAACAACTCCGCTTGTTAAAACCATCCACTCTTTTTCTACATGAAAATCATGTCTTCTTTTCATCCAGTTACCAACTGCTTCATAGTAAGATTCAGGAACCATACTGTATCCGTAGATTCCTTCTTCAATCTTTTCATGAAGTGCTTCTGTGATATCTGGCAACACCTTAAAGTCCATATCAGCGACCCACATCTTGATCATATCTTCATCTTTATTGTGACCGCCATCCCATTTCATGCTGTCGGTATGTCTTCGTGAAATGACTGTATCAAAATCGTACATATTATCTTAGTACCTCTTTATCTTCAAATTGTGCTGACGTGAAATGATATAACCCAATTCCTAATGACTGTGATAGATTCAATGAATCAATCAACTCAGTATGAGGAATAAATACACTTTGTCCATAGTTTAAGAAGCTGTCATCTAGTCCACTGCTTTCATTGCCAAAGATCAATGAATAATTTCCAGTTGGCTTGACTTTATGAATATTCTTTGCGCCCTTTAACATAAATGGATAGATTTCATGATGACCATATTCATTATGATAATCCTCAAAAGACTCATAATACTTCACTCTTAAAGAGAAAATAGCTCCCATTGAGGCTCTTACAACCTTAGGATCATAAATATCAACCGCCGGTCTGACGATTGCTAAATCCTTAATGCCAAAACCTAGCATTGTTCTCATGATTGTCCCCATATTTCCCATATCCATCGGATTGACAAGGACCACATGATTGCCTTCTTCTAGATTCTTTTCATAGACATGAAATACCCCAATAGCATAGCAGTTCCCTTTAGGAGAAAGCTTCTTGATTGTTGCATCATGTACATCAATAGCAATATGATGCTTTTCACATAATTCCTTAATTAAAGGATATCCTTTATTCTTTTCAATAGAAGAATGTACAACCACTCTTTTAACGAGATCAGGCTGATTCTTCAATAGTTCTATAGTTGGAAATACTCCCAATGTATATGATGCATCTGCACCTTTTTTATAAATCTTCATCTTGTTTCCCTCTTAATTTTTCTAGTAGTTCACTTGCACCATCATGTCCCCATTCTTCTGCCTGACGAAGAAAACGTACGCCCTTCGTAATATTTCTTTCCACAAAATCACCTTCCATGAAAAGCATTCCTAAAGAATAGGCTGCCTCTTTATCAAATAAGTAGTAGGCATAAGATAAATATCTGATACCCTCATCTACTTTCTCTTCAGCTAAACAAAGTTCTCCTAACATATAAAGACACTTTGCATCATACATCAAGGACCCTTTCTTAAAACTTGCAAAAGCTTCCTTGAAATTTCCTTTTTGATAATCCTGCATTCCTACTTCATAAAGTGCACGTGGATCTTCACTTTCATGAAGATCAATATCTTTTGTCATATGTGCATAAACATACTGACAATCAGAAAGACCAAGCTTAGCGCCTTCTTTATAGAAAGCAAGAGCCTGTTCTCTATTTGTTTCTACACCAAGTCCATTGGCGTTCATATATCCTAAATAATAGTAGGCCTTATCATCACCATACTCACTTGCCTTAAGGAATAGATTATAGGCCTTCTCATAATCCTGCTGTGTTCCTAGCCCATCATAATAAGCTAGTGCTATCACGTGAAGATCTCTTGCTCGACATTCTTCCAAAGCTTTCTTAGTTGCTTCTTCAATATTGACAACCTGAATAAACCACTCGTTTTCTTTGATGACACGGTCCATGATAGAAATCATGAATAATGCTTCTTCTTCCTTAAGATCATCAGTGATCTTTAACATCTCAATATGTTCTTCATAAGGAATATGTCTATTTAGCAATAGTACCTCAAATAGTCCTATCTCAATTGCTTTATTTATTAGATAGCATTCTTCACAATAATGAACAGAATATTCATTAATCACTTCTTCAAAATGCTCTTTTTCCCAAAGAATCAACTGTGTATGCTGCTCAATAATGTTAAGAATAATATCTTTTATTTTTGTATTATATATTTTCATTATTTAGCCCTTTCAATTCTTTTAAAATATTTTTACGATGCAGAAGTATCTCTTCTCGATCTTCTTCTGCCCCCTTATCAATACATGCAATAAGTTCATCACATTTTACCAATAACAGCTTCAGCAATGACTTCTTGACAAACACATCCTTCTCTTCAAGATATTGACCATAGATCACCTGAAAAGAACGATACTGCTGAGTGAAAAGCAATTCATAATCGATACGATAATCTCTAATAATCTTCATTTTCCACCCTCCGTCTCGTTCACTATTATACTTCATTTGAAAACAAATTAAAACATGATATAATGCGGATGAAAAGAGGTGTATTATGAACCAGTTAGCATGTCCAAAATGCCATAAGCCACTTATGCTTGATGGCAAGACTTATAAATGTGAAGATCATCATAGCTATGATATCTCCAAAAGAGGATATATCAATTTATTGTTAAATCCTGATAAATCAAAAAACAACCCAGGTGATTCAAAAGAATCACTTATTGCTAGAAAGGCCTACCTCAACACTGGACACTATGATCCAATTCTTAATGAAGTTGTCAATTACATCAAGGCACATCAGAAAGAACATATGGAAATACTTGATCTAGGATGTGGAGAAGGCTACTACACATATCGTATGAAACAGCTTCTCGGTAATGACCATACTTACTATGGATTAGATATTTCTAAAGAAGCTATCAATATGGCAACACGTTATGATAAGGATATTCATTGGATTGTCGGTAATTCTAAGAACATTCCTATCAATGATCATTCATTGGATGTCATCACCGCCTTATTTACTGTTGTAAACAAGGATGAAATTGTTAGAACATTAAAAGAAGATGGCTACATGATCCATGTAACAGCCAACCGTGGTCATCTTATTGAAATCAAACATTTGATTTATGATGAAGTTAAAGTCAAATCAGATAAGTTTATCCGTCTTCCTTTTGAAGTACTAGAAAGCTACGACTTCAAGAAAACAATTTCTATTCCTAAAAGAGAAGATGCATTAAACCTATTAAAGATGACACCGCACTACTACCATATTAAGAAAGAGAAAAGATCCGTATTGGATACACTCCAAGGATTGGATGTAACCATTGATTTACGTATCACTGTCTATAGACCATGAAATTTAGAAAAATAAAGAACAATCTTCGTATTGTCATTGATGAAAACTATAATGGAAAACTATTAAGCGATTTCTTTAAGGACTATTGTTTTTCAAAGAAAGCTGTTCATCTTCTTCATCAGGATAAAGCCTATACATTAAATAAAGAATATGTCAGAGATGCCACATTGCATACTGGAGATGTTCTTTTAATCAGAGCCTATGAAGATGATGATGGCATGTATCCTCCAGTTAAAGGAGATCTAGATGTCCTTTATGAAGATGATCTCGTTCTTGTAGTAGATAAACCAGCAGGACTTCCTGTTTATCCATCATCTAAAGAGGATACACATTCTCTTTCTCATTATGTCAGCCGCTACTATAAGGAACATAAATTAAATGTTCCAGTACGCTACATTCATCGTCTAGATGATGATACAAGTGGGCTTGTCATCTATGTCAAAAGCGCATTATTTCAGCCATACTTTGATCATCAGCTCGCTGAAAAGAAGATTGAAAGACAGTATATGGCCTTTGTTAAAGGGAGATTTCCTAATAAGAAGACTTATACCATCACTCAAAAAATTGCGCGTAACCGTCATAGCAACAAGATGCGTGTCTCTTCTTCAGGTGTAAAAGCAGTTACTCAATATAAATGCATTCATAACTACGATGATTATGCATTAGTACAATGTCATCTTTTAACTGGAAGACGTCATCAGATTCGTGTTCACTTAGCTAACATTGGACATCCTCTTATTGGAGATCCACTTTACAGCAAAGAACTCAACGAACTTGATCACCTTGTTCCACGTCAGGCACTGCATGCCTTCAAGATCAGTTTCACTCATCCACTTACTCGTGAACAAGTAGAAATTGAATCACGTATTCCTAATGATTTAAGAGTATTATTTAAAAAATAAGAGGATTGATTAAACTCAATCCTCTTATTTTTAATAAAATATACCTTAAAATTAAAAGAAAAATTAATCTTTTTTACGACTTTATACAATCTTTTTTTAAGACCCTGTGTTATTATATATTAAGATATGATGAAACATCTTATGAAGGAGTTTTTTGATGAACCAGAAAAGAAGAAAAATGACGCGTAGAGAACGTGAACGTATTATGCGCAAGCGTGCTCGTGCAAAACGTAGACATAGAAGGATGAGAAAGCTCGCATTCTATGCCAAACGACTTAACTATAAACATCTTACAATCTTTTTAGCAGCAATATTTGTGTTCCTGTTTAGTATTAATAGCTTTATTGTAAAACCAATTGTTTCAGTGCTTCAGGATAAACCTAGTGTAACAACTACAGTTAAGAAGAAGACTGTTAAAAAGAAAACCCCAGCTGCCCCATCGTTTGAAGTTAACTTTAAGGCAGTAGGTGACAATGTCGTTCATGAGAGTGCCTATAAATATGCCAATAAGATGGCCGGTTCTCCAAATGACTATGACTTTTCTAGCATCTATTCCCCTATTCAGTCTGATTTAAAGAATGCGGATCTATCATTTATTAATCAGGAAACAATCATGGGTGGCGGTACTCCGTCAGGATATCCAAAATTCAATACCCCTGATGCGATGATGAACTCTTTATCTAGCTTAGGAGTAGATGTAGTCAATGCCAATACCAACCATACATTAGATCAAGGTGCATCTGGTGTTGCTCATATGATTTCCTTATTTAAGGCACAAAAGAAAATGATGTTATTAGGTATTTCAACTAATAAGAGCGACTATGACACAATCAACTATATTGAAAAGAACGGATTGAAATTTGCATTCCTTTCTTACACATTTGGTACAAACAGATCAAGTACTAACCGTTATAATGTTAAATTGTTCGATACCGCATTAATCAAAAAAGAAATTGCGACAGCTAAAGCTAATGCGGACTTCGTCATTGTAAGTGCCCATTGGGGTATTGAATATACTTCAACAACCAATGTACTTCAAGATACTTATGCAAAAATATTTAATCAGGCAGGAGCTGATGTGGTAATAGGAACACATCCTCATGTCATTCAGAAGATGCAGTGGCTTACAAGTGCTGCTGGTCATAAGACATTAGTTGCTTATTCACTAGGTAACTTTATGTCAGCCCAGACAACTGAAGCTCGTCTTCTTGGTGGAATGCTGTCTTGCAAGTTTACTAAGAAGAATAATGTAAAGAGCATCAGCAATGTTGAATGGATACCACTCTTTACTCATATTGAAGCAAGCGGTATTTCTTCTGGGGTAATCAATGATATTTCAAACATGAAAGTCTACAAAGTAAAAGATTACAATGATGAACTTGCGAAAAAGCATATCTTGAATAAATCTTCTACTAAAGTTACAAAAGCTTCTCTAACAGCATCAACTAAGCGTGTTATTAAACAATTCACAATTGATGTTTAAATGACTTCGATATATAATTATATATAGCGGAAAGGAGTCAACCAATGAGAACTTTTTATCCAGTTTTAGCAACATTAATGGTTATTGTAACGGCATATTTTACATACATGATTATCAATGTTCTCGTAACAATGATTAAAGCAAAAAGGAAAGATCATTCACTTAAAATATGTCTTACAACTGCTGGTAAAGCATTCTATATCATTATTACAATCTTATATATTCTTCTCGTAATCGGTGGCGCAGCTTTCGGTATTCATAGTGCCTTAAATGGCTCAAACTTGTATCTTAATGGTATTAGTACCGTAGCTCTAGCATCACTTCTATACGCCTTCCAGATTGCCAATATTGTATTAGTTGGAAAGAAGAATGTATTGATTGGACGTCTTCTTGTAGATTATCGTAAGATGAAGAAAGTTGACTTAAACAATCGTAGAGAAATGACATTTGTCTACGCACAAAAGTCATTTAGATTCTCAACAAGATGGGTAGATATTGCTTTACTTAGACGCTCCATTTCAAGAAGAAGCTAAACAAAAAAACTGTGACATTTCGTCACAGTTTTTTATTTAATCGGCTTATGACAATGAGGACAGTGCGTGATCTTGCCGGCATGTTTCAATGGAAGATATTGCTGGCAATGAGGACAACGCCAATAGAATAATGATAATACAATATAAGTTACAACCATTAATGCTATTGCACAAATGATAATATATGCACTGAACTTATTGCCAGTTACAAAGAAGAAGATCGCAATAATAGCTAGCACCAGCCAAGTCTGTGGAAGAATATCCATCAAAGTCTGTACTGTCTTTATATTTTTCATAAAGCACTCCGTTTATAAAAGAGTCAACAAATGTTGACTCTTTATTATTCACCAATAATTTCCATCATTGCCTTCTGGAACTTCTCAGTCTTTAGAGAGGCATCATTTGCATCTGTTCCCTTAATAGAGAAGTAGAATTTACATTTTGGTTCAGTACCAGATGGTCTAGCAGCAATCCAGCTTCCATCTTCTAGATAATATTTTAATACATTAGACTTTGGAAGATCAATTGTAGTTCCATCACTACGTGTGCTGTTAGCATAATCTTCAGCTAAAGTAACTTTTACTCCAGCAATATCAGTTGGGGCATCTTTACGAAGATTATCCATAATTTCAGCAATTCTCTTGGCACCTTCAACACCAGCTTTAGCAAGTGCGATCTGTGATTCTTTAAATGTACCATGTTTAGCATATAAATCATTTAATACATCAATAAGATCCTTGCCCTGCTTCTTATAGTAGTTTCCACATTCTGCAGCCAATAATACAGCCTGTACAGCATCTTTATCTCTAACAAAATCTTTAACCACACAACCATATGATTCTTCATAACCAAAGATAAACTGTTTTTCACCAGTCTTTTCATATTTTCTGATCTTATCACCGATAAACTTAAATCCAGTTAATGTCTTTTCAACATCTACACCATAGCTTCTAGCAACAAGTTCACCTAAATCAGAAGTAACGATTGTATTGTACATAACTGCATTATCAGGAAGTTTTCCTTTTTCTTTTAACTGAGAAAGAATATATTCAAGATAAACAGCTGCACTCTGGTTACCAGACATAAGTACATATTCACCATTATGTTTAGCAACAACACCAAGTCTATCGCCATCTGGATCAGTAATTGCGATTACATCAGCATCTACCTTTTTAGCAAGTTTAATTGATTCATCATAAGATGATTCAACTTCAGGGTTAGGTGATTTTGTATTAGAATAATCAGGATCAGGAGCACACTGTGATAATACAGGTACAATATCATATCCTAAATCTTTTAATACAGTTCTAACTGGCCAGTTATCAGCACCATGCTGAGGAGAATAAACAATCTTGAAATCAAACTTATCTAAGCCAGGATTAATTTCACAACCCTTAACTGCTTCATAATAAGCTTCATCAATTTCTTCTCCAACCCAGTTAATATAATCATAAGCTTCATCACTGCTAGGTACCTTGACAGCTAATTCATCTTCAACTTCTTCAACGTACTTAGTTACCTGATCAGCCCATTCAGGAATCAACTGACATCCAGTATCATCATATACTTTATATCCATTATATTCTGCAGGGTTATGAGAAGCAGTAATCATGATACCACCAGCACATCCTAAATGTCTTACCGCAAACGATAATTCAGGAGTTGGTCTCAATGATTCCATAATATAAGTTTTAATACCAAATCCAGCTAAAACCTTAGCAGATTCATTAGCAAAGATATAAGACATATGTCTATTATCATAAGAAATTGCTACACCTCTTTCAGCACCATTTGGCTGTTCAAGGATCCATTTTGCATAACCTACATTCGCTTTTCTGATCATGTAGATATTCATTCTGTTAGTACCAGCACCTAATAGACCACGCATTCCGGCAGTACCGAATTCAATATTCTTATAGAATGCATCTTCTTTAGTTGCTTCATCCATACCTTTAAGTTCTGTTCTTAAAGATTCATCAAGTCCATCAAAGCTTAACCATTTTTCATAATTTTCTCTATAATCCATTTGTGTCACCTCTAGAGATATTATAACAAACTTCCTTTATCAAATAAATAGAAATCGGTTTCATTGTGTTTTCATATTATTATTATATAGAAAAATACTATGAAAACATCATACTATTTCTTTTTCAAAATAAATTTTATTTATTAAATTTTTAAAAAAATAGTGATGAATATTCACCACTATTTCTTGTATCCATTAGGATTATTCTTTTGCCAATTCCAAGAGTCTCTACACATATCTTCAAGATTTCTCTTGGCAGTCCATCCAAGAATTTCAGCAGCCTTATCAGCGTTAGAGTAACATACTGCTAAATCCCCTGCACGACGTGGACCAATTTCATATTTTAAAGTTAAATCATTTGCTTTTTCAAACGCATGAACAATATCCAATACTGAATATGGTGTACCTGTACCTAAGTTAATAATATCTGTACCTTTTCTTGTTAACGCATATTCAACAGCCTTAACATGACCTTCAGCTAAATCCATAACATGAATATAATCTCTTAGACATGTACCATCTGGTGTATCATAATCATCACCGAAGATAGTTAAATGATCTCTCTTTCCAACGGCAGTCTGGGAAACATAAGGCATAAGGTTATTAGGAATACCCTGAGGATCTTCACCAATTCTGCCTGATGGATGTGCACCAATTGGGTTGAAGTATCTCAAAATGACAACAGATAATTCATCATCAGCTTTAGCTGCATCTTCTAAAATCTGTTCCATCATCCATTTTGTCCATCCATATGGGTTAGTACATGTTCCCTTTTTCATAGTTTCATTAAGTGGTGAGGCATTTTCAGCACCGTATACAGTGGCGCTTGATGAGAAGACAATGTTCTTAACATTGTTTTCTTTCATAGTTTCAAGTAATGTCAATGTAGTATCAACATTATTTCTGTAATAAGCAACAGGTTTTTCTACAGATTCACCTACTGCCTTTAATCCTGCAAAATGAATGACACAATCGATATCATTTTCTTTAAAAATGCGATCTAATGCATCATGATCTTTTACATCAGCTTCATAATGCTTAATAGTGGAATGAGTAAGCTCTTCAACTCTTCTTACTGCTTCTTCACAACTGTTATCATAATTATCCACAATCACAACATTATGACCTGCTTCAATTAAAGTAACAGCTGTATGAGAACCGATATATCCGGCTCCTCCGGCTAATAATACATTCATAGTTTTAGTACCATCCTTTTTCCTATTGATTTAATTATAGTCTTAATTTTCTTATAGATTTAATTATAGAATCATATATTTATAATATCAAGTCTTGAAAAAACTAAAATTAGGCGCTACTTCAATACTGGTCCCACTTTTGCATTTGTATATTTTACGATATCATTCGCATTAATAATCATCTGATAGCCCCTCTTACCGGCGCTAAGTGCGATTTCTCGATCTCGTAAAATAGACTCATCAAAATATGTTGGATACTGTTTTTTCATACCAACTGGAGAACATCCACCACGAATATATCCAGTTACATTAAGAAGATCCTTCATATGAATCATTTCTACTTTCTTATATCCTGAAAGTTTAGCAAGCTTCTTTAAATCAATATTTTCCAATACTGGAATGCAACAAACAAGATAAGATCGATCATCATCTGACTGCAATACCAATGTCTTATAGATATCTTCTCCATTTAAGCTTACTTGATCAATAATATGTTCACCTGAGAGATGTTCTTCATCATAATCATATTCTTCTACACGATAAGAAACATGATCACGATCAAGAAGTCTCAAGGCATTTGTTTTTACTGCTTTTTTCTTTGCCATAAATATCACCCGCTGATATTATACACGACTTCTATAAAAAATGTTATAATAAGCACAAGGATGTGAACAATATGGATATAGAAGCGAATAAAAAACGTTTTATTGCACTTTATAAAAAATACATTACGCGCAATGGCGCAGATCGTTTTCTTTCTTACCTAGAAAATCACAGTGACTTTTTCACTGCACCTGCAAGCACTCGTTTTCACGGTAGCTATGAAGGTGGACTATGTGAACACAGTCTTCAAGTCTACGACTGTCTAAAAGACTATCTTGCAAGACCACGTGTCAATAACATCTATGAAGTTAAAGCAAGCGATGAAACAATTGCGATTATAGCTCTTCTTCATGATGTCTGTAAAATTGACTTCTACAAGACAGAACAAAGAAACAAGAAAGTCGATGGTCAATGGGTACAAGTCCCTTACTACACAGTTGATGATCAGCTTCCTTATGGTCATGGAGAAAAGAGTGTCTATATGATCAGTGGCTATATGCGCTTATCAAGAGAAGAAGCCTTTGCGATCCGTTATCATATGGGCTTTTCTGGATCTGATCCCGTCAACAATGTAGGAAAAGCTTTTGAAATGTTTCCAATAGCTTTCGCCTTAAGCACTGCCGATATGGAAGCTACATACTTCTTAGAAGAAATAAAAAAGAACGAGGTTACACATGAAGATTACTGATACAATGCTAGAATCTATGATAGATGGAGTTGAAGAACAGATTCAGACAAGAAATCCAATCGAAACACAAGAAACTTATCAGCTCCTTTTAAACAATGGCTATTCTTCAAAAGATGCCAAAAAGAAAATCGCAGTTGCGATTGCGGTTGAATCTTTCGCAATTATCAAGACAGGAAAACCATTTAATCGCGAAAGATATATTCAGAATCTAAAAAGAATACAGAACGGAAAAGAACCAATCGAGTAGATTGGTTCTTTTATTCATACTGTGCCATCATCTTCTTAATCTCTTCTCGCATCTCTTCTACATATTCCTGAGGCTCAAGCACCTTCACCCATGATCCTTGAGACAGCAAGAACATATTAACCCCCTTGCCGTAGACATCCGCTTCAATAATATAAGATTTCCCCTTCTTCTCTACAATACGAGCAGTAGGAATCTTATCTAAGATAGCCTGAACACTATCTCCACAAAAAGAAAATTTAATATGTCTAGAAACACCAGGATACATATACTGAATCTTGCTTTTTAGTTCTCCTTCATCAAAGGATGCATTAAAACTTTTTCGATGTTCTACCATATTGACAATACGATCTACACGATAATGGTGAGGCACATCATCATGATGAATATCATAGGCAATCAAATAGAAATAATATTCAGAAAAAACAATGGATAATGGACGAATACGTCTTTCGACTTCTTCTCCGCTCTGTTTAAAGTAGCTGATCGTCATTTCATGTTTGTTTTCAATAATGTGAACAAGCTGCCAAATATTATCAATCACACTTTTTGAATGATGAACAACTTCCTTATAATGATACATTTCATTGGATATAAGATCATTCATTTTTCCTCTATCTTCATAGGATGTCATGCCCTTCAGTTTACGAATAATCTCTTCTAACTCATTCTTACTGAACGCTCTTGTCCCAATGAGCACTTTTACAATGGACATCAGTTCTTTTGATAAAAGAAAATGATCAAAAACCAATGAATAAGCTTTCTTTCGACGATTATATACAAGTTCTGCATTTCCTACCTGTTCCCTGTTTTCAGCTAAGAAATTTCTAATAAAGCTTATATCTCTTTTTATTGATTTTGTAGACATATTATACTTTAAAGAAAGCTGTTTTGCGGTAAACTCTTCCCCTTTAAATGCTCTATAGAATATATCTAATATACGATTATACTTATTTTCTCTTTTCATGCCTCCGCCCCTCTTTCTGTTTTTATTATATCATCATTAATGGGACATTATTATGTCCCACTTCTTCTATATGATAAGATTATAAGGAGGAAATACTATGATCGATAAAATCTATAGACAGGAGCTTCAAATAAAAAACATTCATTTTAAATTATTGACTGCATCGCTATTCATGTCAGATATCATTTTAGTTATTGGCTGCTTATTGCCACTGTTTATAACAAACCCAACACCTTATATCCATACAAGACATGGCCAGTATTTCTTATTGATGACACTACTATCCAATCTGCTTTATCTATTCAAGAAGAGAGGCTTTGCGGTAATAGCGGTTCAACTGAATCATTTTTTCATATTGAAAGATATTGAGCTGGTAGGCAATTGGTTCAATCTGTTAAATATTGGCGGATGGCTGATTCTTATTGGTGAAGTAGTTGTTTACACAGGAATTTTCATCGACTTTATAGGGATGGTAAGTGAAGATGATTATACAGGCTATTTCACAACATAAAAGAACCGATTCAATCGGTTCTTTTATGTTATAAAATGACGATACTAGGATGAGGTGGAGCAATGAAAAATAATGCGAATGGAGCAAGATATAGAAATAGAAAAATAGCAGCGATAATAAAACAAATATGAATGATTTTTTTACTTGTCATTTCTTACGTCCTCCTATTTATTATATATATTTTAATACCAATATTTTTTATAATCAATAAAAAGAGTCGATTGAATCGACTCTTTTAATCTTCTACATAGTAATGTGCACGTTCTCCGCCAATGTATTTCGCTCTCGTACGGGCTGCAAGAAGAATGGCTTTGCCAATATGATCTACACCAAGTCTTACTGGTACTGCTACATCTTTGAGATGCATGCCAATAAGTGTTCCCCCAATGTCCAATCCAGCATGCGCCTTGATATGTTCTACAGCTACAGGATCACTCATACCTTCATAACAGTTGACTGCCCAGCTGCCACCAGCATGAGGCTGTGGAATCACATTCACTTCCTCATAGCCAAACTTTTCAGCTGCTTCACGTTCAATAATCAAAGCACGATTCAAATGTTCACAGCACTGTGCTGCAAGATAGATGCCCTTCTTTTCAAGAACTGGGGCAACACTCGAATAGAGCGCCTGTGCGGCGTCCATAGAGCTGTCCTTGCCGATGTGTCCTCCGACACATTCGCTGCTAGAGCAGCCGATTACGATAATCTGACCGGCTTTTACATGTCCTACTTCAATAAGTTCCTCAATTGCGATTTTTGCTTGTTCACTTATTTCTTCGTATATTCTTTCCATACCCTCACCTTCCTTCACCTTCACATTAACACACACATCCTGTTTTTACAAGGTGCATACTGACCATTATTATTTGATGTAAACTGGCTATTTTCTTATATCCAGTATCATGGTAATCTATTTCACAAGAAGGAGGGATTTTTATGAAAAACACACATACAAGAATAAGATGGATGTTTATTGTTGCTTTATTTATGGCATTCACCTTAGTACTAAGCACCTTTAGTATTCCTGTCCCAGGAGGTCATTTCTATCTTAATGATATCGTCATTGTCATTGCAGCTGTACTGCTTGATCCACTTGGTGCCTTCCTTGCCTGCGGCGTAGGAAGTTTCCTAGGCGATGTATTCTTCTATCCTGCTCCAATGTTTGTCACTCTAGTCACTCATGGTCTTCAGGCTATCGTCATTTCGTTAGCGGTAAGAAAGATTGAAGGCAAAAAAGGATTGGCTATTGGTCTTCTTATTGGACAGATCATTATGATTACTGGCTATACTTTAGGAAGAAGCTATGTATATGCAACACCAGAATATGCAATGTTAAAACTTCCATTCGATTTTGCTCAGGCCATCATGGGCGCTGTTGTTGGTCTTGTTGTCTTACGTAAAGCGCAATTACAAAAGAAATACGACAAACTTATGGCTTAATTTAAAAGAGCCGTAATGAAGGGTAAGTTCAAATGAACAACTCTTCGTTACGACTCTTTTTTTCATTATAATGTTAATTAAGCTTCTGCAACTTTCTGTTCGATTACAACTTTCTTGATTGAATCGATTGCATCTTTTTCGTCATCGCCTTCAGCCTGGATTTCAACTGTAGCTTTAGTTGGAACACCTAAAGACATAACACCCATGATTGATTTTAAGTTAACTTCTTTTCCGTTATATAGTAACTTAACGTTAGAAGCAAATTTGCTTGCCTGGTTAACTAAGATAGTAGCTGGTCTAGCATGTAATCCAACTGGATCGATAACTGTAAAACTAAATTTTTCCATTGAAAATTCCTCCTTAAATATATTTCTATTATATCATATTTTCGATTCCTTTCAATGTATTTTTAAACGCTTTCATTAATTTATGATTTAGAAATTAATAATATAAGTAATCGAAAAATGACCATTGATTTAAGTCTTCCCTAAAATCGTCCCATTTATCACTATTTTTTACA
>NZ_JAGBIX010000065.1:0-9179 GCF_017934775.1 Kandleria sp.
TCTCTCGGAGCGTGGAATACAAAATCTTGTTAAGTGAAAACTGCTTTAAGTCGTGAGTACGAAACACATAGTCAGATACATAATTGCAGGCATCAGAATAAACAGACATGGTTTCATCAAGCAAGGCCTTACTGTCTGCATTAACGGATATCTGAATTTTAGCCGTAACTGTCATTTGTTCCATAATGTACCTCATTACCATTTCACTAAATATATGATATCAAAAGTATATCGAAAGCCAAGGTTAATGGCTACGAATTTACAAGGCTCCTCCCACCGCCCAAAGGCAGTGGGTTTCCGCCTACGACAACCGAAAGGATTCTATTTATGAAAAGAAATAAGCCAACGCTTATTTCTTATGATTCTTCTCTGGTAGAATGACCGCTTTTTCATCACCTTCAGTAAAGATGTAATGATCTCGCGCATACTTGACAACATAGTCATCATCATCAAGATTCTTGACCTCAGTTTCAAGCGACTGCCTTTCTTTTTTCAATTTCTTCTCTGTTACTAGCAGATGATTATAGCTTGCCTGCTTATCCCAGATTGTCTTTATTCTAGAAAAAACTGTAAACACGCACATAAAAGCAATAAAAAACAATAATACTGTCCATATCAGGTTATACACAGCAACTTTTTTCTTAGCAGACATAAACAATCACCTCTTATTTATTATATCACTAAAGATTATGAATACAAAGAATGTTATTCATAGGGTATCTTTATTTCTTCAATAATCTCATATAGATCGCCAGATTCATCTTTTAATACATGATTCTTTAATTCCTTGACACGTACTTTCAAGATTGATCGTCCAAAGGCAATTTCTATTTCATCATTGATCTTTAATTTCGTAGATGGCTTAGCCATCTTCCCATTAACCTTAACACGCTCTGCTTCCGCAATTTCTTTAGATAGCGTCCTTCTTTTGATAATACGGGACACCTTTAAAAATTTATCTAATCGCATATAATTCTCCCTTATGTACTATAAAATATAGCATGTCTTGTGAAAAAAAGAAAGTTGACAATCTTTGTGATTGTCAACTTTAATCATTATCCAATAGCATTTGTGATTGCAGGTACAACCTGTTTCTTTCTAGAAACAACGCCTGGCAAGTTAGCCTGAGAATCTACTAAATGACAATTGAATGCCTTTTCTACATATTCTGGCTTATCTCCTGCTACAAAGACTTCACTTGTCGCATTGATAACGTCAGTAAGCAATAACATAGCGAAATCAAATTCATTTTCTTCACAGACTTTTTCCATATAAGCAAGCATATCTTTCTTATATGAAGCAAATCCTTCAATATCCATTGTGTTAACCTGAGCAACACCAACTTTAGCATCACCGATATTGAATTTCTTATAATCCTGGTTAAAGATTTCTTCTACTGACTTACCAACTAGAGAAGTACCAGCCTTGAACATATCCATACCAAATTCAACTGGATCAACACCAGCAATCTTAGCTAATCGATAAGCTGTCTTCTTATCATATGGTGTACATGTTGGACTTCTGAATAGCAATGAATCAGAAATGATAGCTCCAAGCATCAATCCAGCGATATCAGCAGGGATATCTACACCTTCTTCATCAAACATCTTTGTGATGATTGTACATGTACATCCTAGAGGTTCTGCTCTGTAATATACTGGTCCCACTGTCTGGAAGTCAGCGATTCTATGATGATCGATAACTTCAAGAATTTCAGCTTCTTCAATACCATCTACAGCTTGACCTCTTTCATTGTGGTCAACCTGAATGATCTTCTTACGATCACCGTTGATTAATGCATAACGAGAAATTGTTCCCACTACTTTACCGTTAAGATCAACAACAGGATAGCTTCTATATCTTGTCTTGCTCATAACTTCTCTTAAAGATTCAACAGTGTCATCAGTTGAGAATACTGTTAATCCGCCCTTTTGCATAACATATTCTACTGGAATTGACTGAATGATCTGCTGAGATGTTACAAATGTATTGTATGGTGTGCTGATAACAGAAACACCACGTTCACGACAGTATGATAAATCTTCTTCATCAATATCAAACTGACCAGTTAAGACGATTAATCCAACTTTAGTATCTGCTAAATGACGGATCATTTCTTTTCTATCTCCACCAATAACAGCAACATCATTTTCTTCAATATAGTTCATTGCGCCATTAGTTGTCATAGAAACAATATGCACTGTTCCCTGAATTCTTCTTAAGTTTTCATTAAGATACAATGCTTTAGCTGCTAATGTATCAACAACATTTTCAATTGGGGTATGAGCCTTCTTTAAAATTTCACTATCCCAGTCATCCATATATCCCTGAATGATATTTGTAGATGATAAAAGTCCTAATAATTTACCCTGATCATCCATAACAGGTGCTGATTTTAAATTTGTGGCTTTCATTAAAGACCAAGCTGTCTTTAATGTTAATTCTTTAGAGAATACAGTTACCTTATCATAATCCAAGTCTTCTACTTTCTGTTTAACAGATTTAAGAAGCATAGGAATATCCTTATTAAATCTTTTTAAGATATACTCTGTCTCTCTACTAATCTCTCCAAGTCTCACTGGCACAGCATTGTATTTCTTTGTCTTATTTAATAAATAAGAATAAGAAATAGCAGCACACACTGAGTCTGTATCAGGATTCTTGTGTCCACTTACATAAACAAGATCACTCATAATTTCCTCCTACATTTTCTTTAAGTATCTATAGATCGTTGGTTCAGATACATCAAGCTTTTCGGCAACAAGTGCAATAGCACCTTTCACCTTAAATGTACCTTTTGCCTGTAAATACTTTACAACTCTAATCTTTTCATCAACTTTCAGTCTTTCCACCAAGACATAAGATGGAATACCCATTTCTGTCAGACATTCTTTAATATACTTATCGACCATTTCATCGAGTGGTGAGGAAAGAATTTCAATTGGGTTATCTCTTTTAAACTCAACTTTAGTCGTTTCCTTGATACCAAGAATCTTATAAAGTGTCGTCTGAATATATTCAAGATCTGAAATATTGACATTAATACAAAGCATGCCGATAGGCATTTCTCGTCCTTCTTCCCTAATGAAATAAGTTGCAGCTTTTAAGAGCTTTCCATCAGGTCCAGCGGTCTTATAGTTGACCACGTAATCATTATCTAAGTACTGTTTCGTTTCTAGGTAGTGAATAGAGAGATTGGAAAGCTTAGCACCGACAGTTCTGCCAGAAATATGTCCGTTAGCTAATGCTACGACTTCCTGTTCAGGAGATGTCAAGTCATGCAAAGCAATCTCAACATTATCACCAAGTGCTTCCCCTAAAAAATCTACAATGGCTTCATAGGGTTTCAATAGACTGTACATTTTCCATACCTCCTACTACTTTGTAGCCCAATTTTATCATGATAATAAAGAAATGAAAAGGAAATAAAAAAAGAAGAGCACATCTGTACTCTTCTAAATCTTATTTCTTAGATAATTTTTCATCAATAGCCTGTGCAGCTTTCTTACCAGCACCCATTGCTAAAATGACAGTTGCAGCACCAGTAACCGCATCTCCACCAGCATACACATTTTCACGGCTTGTTTCATTTGTTTCTTCATTAACAATGATTCCGCCCCATTTCTGTGTATCTAATCCAGGTGTAGTTTGTCTGATTAATGGGTTAGGTGACTGACCGATAGCTACAATGAATGTACCTGTTTCAATTTCAAAAGTCTTTCCTTCTACAGGAACAGGTCTTCTTCTTCCTGATTCATCAGGTTCACCAAGTTCCATTTCCTGGCATACTAAGGATTTAACCCATCCATCTTCACCTTTGACTTCAATAGGGTTAGTCAAGAACTTAAAGATGATGCCCTCTTCTTTAGCATGATGAATCTCTTCTTTTCTAGCAGGTGCTTCTTCTTCACTACGACGATAAACGATATAGACATTTTCAGCTCCTAAACGTTTAGCAGTACGAGCAGCATCCATTGCCACGTTACCGGCACCAACAACACAAACAGTATTTGTGACTTTTACTGGTGTAGGACGATCTGGGAACATGTAGCCTTTCATTAAATTGACACGAGTTAAGAATTCATTAGCTGAGTAAACACCATTAAGGTTTTCACCAGGAATTCCCTGGAAACGTGGAAGACCAGCTCCAGAACCTACGAAGATAGCATCAAAACCTTCTTCTTCCAATTCATCTATAGTAATTGTACGTCCAACAACGACATTTGTTTCAAAATCCACACCCATATCAGCGACAGTATCAATTTCATACTGTACTAATGCTTTAGGTAAACGGAATTCTGGAATACCGTATGAAAGAACTCCTCCTGTCTTATGAAGAGCTTCAAATACTTTTACATCATAACCACGTTTTGCAAGTTCACCAGCACAAGAAATACCTGATGGACCTGATCCAACAACAGCAACCTTCTTGCCATTTTTAACAATCTTGCTTTCATCCTTTTTACCATGATCACGATGATAATCAGCTACGAATCTTTCAAGACGTCCGATTGCAACTGATTCAGAACCTTTAGCACGTCCACGTACACACTTACCTTCACACTGATTTTCCTGTGGACAGACACGTCCACAAATAGCAGGTAATGCATTTTCTTCTGTGATAATATCAAAAGCTTTATCAAAGTCACCTTTAGCAACTTCCTGAATAAAACGAGGAATTGGAACATTAACTGGACATCCATCCATACAGAATGGTTTCTTACAGTTTAAACAACGAGTTGCTTCTTCCATTGCCATTTCTTTAGTATATCCAAGAGCGACTTCTTCAAAGTTCTTATTTCTAACCTGAGGATCCTGTTCAGGCATTTTTACTTTTTCTTTAGACATATTTGGCATATTACTCCACTCCCCTCATTAAGTTGCAGATACGATCAGCATTTTCATTGACATGATGTTCTTCTTCCTTAAACATTCTCTGTCTTGCCATAAGTTCATCAAAATCAACAGTTAATCCATCAAAGTCAGGACCATCTACACAAGCAAACTTAATCTTTCCATCAACAGTAACACGGCAGCATCCGCACATACCAGTACCATCAACCATAATTGGGTTAAGTGAAACTGAAGTTGGGATATTGTAAGGTTTAGTGACTCTTACAACATTCTTCATCATGATAACAGGGCCAATGGCGATAACTTCATCAAATTTTTCACCATCATCAATTAACTTCTGAAGTACATCAGTAACAAATCCCTTTGTACCTACTTCACCATTATCAGTGGCAATGTAGACATGGTCACAGAATTTTTCAAATTTTTCTGCCCATAATACATATTGTTTTTCTCTACCACCAATAATAACATCAACTTTACATCCCATTTCAGCAAGTTTTTTTAGCTGTGGATAAACAGGGGCACTACCAATCCCACCAGCAACACCAATAACATGTTTATGTTCAGGATTTAATTTTGTTGGTACACCTAAAGGTCCAACAAAGTCTGTAAAGCAATCTCCTTCTTCTAATTTTAACATCTGTTTTGTAGAAAAGCCGACAGCCTGTACTACAATAGTTACTGTTCCTTTTTCTGGATCATAATCACCAATAGTAAGAGGAATACGTTCTCCATCTTCTCCTACACGAGCAATAATAAACTGACCTGGTTCACATTTTTTTGCAACCAAAGGTGCATAAACGTCCATCTCAAAGGCAGCATCGTTCAATATTACTTTTCTTTTCACTTCGTACATATTCGCTACACTCCTTTATAGCTTTTTATTTTATCACAATACAAAAATGTAAACAATTGCATTTAGCAACGAATCGTTTTATGATGTAAAATAATAAAATGAAAAAAAGGAGCACTTTATGGATAAAAAAATCGTATTTTTTGATGTTGATGGAACAATCTCAACAGAAGACACATTTACAATTCCTGAAAGCACAAAGGTAGCTATGAAGAAATCAAGAGAAAACGGGCATCTTCTCTTTATCAATACTGGACGTACTTACTGCAGTATTGAAAAGCAGATCCGTGAACTTGATGTAGATGGCTTTATTTGTGGATGTGGCACAAACATCTTCTATCATGGAGAAGAAGTCTTCCATCATGAAATAGATGATGAACTAAGAAGAAAAATAGTAGACCTCTCAATTGCTACTGACGTAGAAAATGTTCTAGAAGGAAAAGAAGGGACATGGTATCCTCACAATCTAAGAGATCCACAAAATATCAACTTCCGCAATCGCTATAAGAGCCAGGGCTTCCCAGTCTATGAATATGACAAAGGAGACTATGTTCCATTTGATAAGATGGCCCTTTGGTATTATCCAGAAAGTGATATTGATACATTCAAGAACGCCTTCAAGAATGACCTCGAATTTATTCAGCGCGCTGATAATTTTATAGAAAATATTCCTTTAGGATATTCAAAAGCCACAGGAATCAAGAAAATCATCGATATGCTTGATATCCCATGGGAAAACACTATTTCTATCGGTGATTCAACAAATGATCTAGCCATGCTAGAATACACAAAAGAAAGTATTGCCATGGGAAATAGCAATCCTGTCATTTTTGATCATGTTACTTATAGAACAACTGATATCAATGATAATGGCGTCTACAACGCTCTCAAACATTTCGAACTTTTCTAAAACTGCATAATCTGCAGTTTTTTTGCATTTTTTGACTATGAAAATTGGTTGACGGCGAAAGGTGTTATAGAGTATTATAAAGCTTGTATGTTAAGAATTTCTTAAGAATTGGAAGGAGAAACTATGAAAAGACAGCTTATCGCAGTCGGCTTAGCTATCCTCTTAGGATTGGGCGGTTTCACATTTATTCCAGAAATCGTAAGTGCCACTAACCTTGGTGACTCGAATGTTTTTTTAACACAGCAGACATCAGTAACCTGTACGCTTGCATCTGCAACGATGGCAGTACGTCGTAAAGCTCTTCTCGCTGAAGATCCTCAATGGTCATCCATCACTGAAGAATCAATGAGAAAAATTGGATGGGGCGCAGGTCTTTCTCATAAATTTACATATCGTACTTCTCGTTATGCCTACACAATCACACATAAGAACTTTGATATGAACTCTGGCATGACAATGGCACAAAAGAAAGAGAAGGTCATCAGCCTTCTTAATCAGCATCCTGAAGGATTAGCAATCTATGCAAGAGATGGCTACAATGGATTCCATCAGGGTAATCACTGTATCTTGCTGACACGCTATGACGACGGTGTCTTCTACTGTGGCGATCCTGCCAGCAAGAAGACTAAGAAAGAAATGCCAATCAAGTATGCTCGAAAAGTTACAATCCAGAACTTTGCAAGCTACTGGTATGTATCTCATGTAGAGGATCTTAAAAATAAAGGCAAGACAAATCTTATTAATGCCTATGCTACATTAAATGATGATTCATACATCTACGATGGTACTGAAAAGAGACCTACTGCTACAATCATGTATAAAGATAAGATCCTTACAGAAGGTCAGGATTACACTCTTGAATATGAAGGAGATCGTATCAAGGCAGGAAACTACAAGATTATCATTCACGGTATCAATAATTACTGTGGAAAGATTACGAAATCTTTTAAGATCAAGAACCGTGATATCAACAATGCGGATGTCACTCTATCTTCTACTAAGTTCAAATACGATGGCAATCTACAGACACCGGGTGCTTTAGTAAGATATGATCGTGAAATCTTGCATATTGGCGCTAACTACAATGTTGAATATGAAGACAGTGTTGATATTGGAAAATACGCTGTTACAATCTATGGAACAAATGATTATGACGGAGAAAAGAAGATTGTCTACTATGTTCTTCCTGATAAAGTAAGCAATCTTTCCATTTCAAACAATACTGTATCATTCAGTAAAGTATCTGGATCCCCATCTTATGAAATCGCCTATAAAAAATCTGGTGAAGATAATTGGCAGACTAAAAAGACTGATGATTTATCTTACACATTAACTGTTCCAGGCGATTATCAGATCAAAGTAAGAGCCTATAAAAATGATGCCTATGGTTCTTATTCAAAAACTATTACAGCACATATTGCATAAAGAGAGATTATCATGAAGAAAAAAGTACAAGTTTCACATTACTATGATGAACAGGATAACGATTATTACATGATCGAATGCTATTACGATGACTTCTTCTGTTATGTCATCGATTATAGCAATATCGGTAATGGTCATTATGATGTAGAAACAATCTATAATCATATTGCCTATGATGTACCACATCATGCCTTACCTATTGGTCTTGGCTATTCTGACAATATGTACATTGTAGATTATGCCTACTATCTTGATTTTCATCCAATCAAATAGAAAAGAAGCTGCTTATTGGCAGCTTCTTTTTATATCTCTATAAAGTTCATCTGGACTATGTGCAATCGTAATTGCTCCTTCTTTAATAAGGTCTTCATTCTTGCCAAATCCCCAGGATACACCGATAGTCGGTATTTCGAAATGATTGGCTCCTTTTACATCATAGACTGTATCACCAATCATCACAGACTTATGAGTATCCACTTGCTCTAAAAGATAGGCAATCACCTGCGATTTTGTTTCTCTGCTATGATCAAATGAGGCACCACATATTAAATCAAAATAATGATCAATCTGGAAATGCTTCATGATTTCAATCGCTGTTCTTTCTGGCTTTGATGTTGCTACAAAAAGATGATAACCATCATTCTTTAATTTCTTTAACATATCTTCAATACCATCAAAAGGTCTATTTTCAAATTTACCGACGGTATTATATCTACTTCTAAATACTGAAATTGCTTCTTCTACTTTGTCTTCTGGTACCCCGAATTTAGGGAATGTATCCTGAAGAGGTGGACCAATAAACACTTTAAGCTGCTCAGTTGTATATTGCGGCATACCGAAATGTGTTAAGGCCAACTGTGCACACTTAGTAATGCCTTCACTTGAATCTGTTAATGTACCATCTAAATCAAATAATACTGATTTCATATTCTTTCTCCTTTTACAAATAGATAGTATAACATAGTTTCTCTTTTTATAAAGTTCCCGACAGAAAAACCACGTGCCTTTAGGCCGTGGGATAAATATCAGTAAAATATATGGTATAATATACATACAGGAAATCCTATTTCCGAGTCTTTAGAAAGGAGAAAGCTGTATGCATCTTACCGTAAAACAACAAGTAAAGCGTCTTTCAAA
>NZ_JAGBIX010000066.1:0-8596 GCF_017934775.1 Kandleria sp.
ATAATTGTTCTTGTAATTAGGTGTATTTGTATTGTTATTTTTCATAGCCTAATTATATCAAAAAAGGTGGCATTCCTCATCACTTATGAGGATGCCACCATTTTTTATTTGAGTGCTGTATTTATTTCGTTACAGCTTCTTTTGTCTTTTCTTAAAGATTGATTTCATATCAAACTTAGGTATAATAGATAAGAGCGAGGTGGTAGGTTTGTTTAATAAAACACCCATTCATTTTCATGGACAACGTGAAATTAAATTAGAAAAACGAAAAAATCTAGAACAGCTGATGCAGAAGCGTTTAAAGATTATGATGATTGTCATTATTGTCATTGGTCTTATCTTCAGTTTGAAGCTTTTTTCTACGCAGATCAGGCAAAAGGACTATTATGATGCTAAACTGACGCAGTACAATACCAATACTTTTCAGGTAGATGCCCAGCGTGGTGAAATAATGGATCGTAATTATAAGCCGCTTGTACAAAACAAGACTGTCATTTGTGCGACTTATTATGCTGTTAAAGGCATCAAGGATGAAGAGATTGACGCAATGACAAAGTTCTTGATGAAAAATGTGAATGTAGATATTTCTGAAGTCACTACAAGACAGAAGAAAGACTTTCTTATAATGAAAGATGAGAAATATGTTACATCATTGATTCCAAAGAAAGAACTCAATGCTATCAAGGGATCAGATAGTGAAAAGAGTGACTTAACTCGTTTGCAGCTACATTATATTACAGATGATATTCTAAAGAAGAAATTATCTGATAATGATATCAAGTACTATAAGATATTCTATGCGATTAAGTCTTGTACTTCTGGGTCTTCAGTTGTGCTATCTGATATTTCTATCAAGGAAGCAAGTATCATTGGAGAACACAGTGATCTGTTAAGAGGAATTCAGGTAACAAGTGATTGGGAACGTAAGACAACAGATAAGATTTTAAAGAGAACTCTTGGTAATCTTACAACACGTAAACAGGGGCTTCCTTCTACTAAAAAGGATGAACTGATTGCCCTTGATTATACCAATGATGCAAGAGTAGGGACTTCAGGTATTGAAGGTCAATATGAAGATATTCTTAAAGGGGTCAGCTCAACATATTCTATATCTTATGACTCCAATGGAACACCTACAGTCAAACTAAGTCAGGAAGGTACCAACGGTGCCAATATTCAGCTGACAATTGATTGGGATCTACAGAAGAAGATTTCTGATTATATTGACAAAGAACTTCTTGCTCATCGTAGTGAACCATTTAATGATCATATCTACTGTATTCTAGAAGATCCTACAACGGGTGATATTATCGCCATGGTTGGTAGAGAAATTGATCAGAAGACAGGAAAGATTACTGACTATTCAGCTGGTAACTATTTAAGTGCTTATCGTATTGGTTCTACAATGAAGTCTGCAGTTATTTATACTGCCTTCAAGAATAAAGTTATTAAAGCTAACCATTATGAAGATGATACACCACAAGGTTTAAAGATTGCTGGTACTAAGACGAAGTATTCTTGGAAAAAAGGATTGGGTCATCTTAATGAAGTTTCAGCATTGGCTTATTCATCAAATATCTGGATGATGCAGGTCATCATTAAATTAGCTGGTGGCAAGTATCAATACAATAAGCCATTGAAGATCAATAAGGATGCCTTTACAAAATTACGTAATGGTGCCGGTGAATTAGGACTTGGTGTCAAGACTGGCATCGATGTCGATAATGAAGCATTAGGATATCGTGGTAATGCTCAGAATGCTGGTAATCTGCTTGACTTCTCAATCGGTCAGTATGATACCTATACAAATATGCAGTTAGCAACTTATGCTACTACACTAGCCAATATGGGGGTTAAGATTACACCTCATCTATATAAGAGCTCATTTACTTATGATGACGATGGCAACATTGTTACCTTGGATACATATCAGAAGAAGATTGTCGATGACATGAGTGATCAAAAGACAGCCTTTAAACAGATCAGAGCTGGTATGAAAGCTGTTATTGATTATGGTACTGTATCTGGTCAATTCAAAGGTTTCCCATATCAGGTTGCGGCTAAGACAGGTACTGCCGAAGACTATACACATTCAGGCAATACCGATTATCCAAACCACTTGCTGATTGGTTATTCAAGTGTTGATAATCCACAGATTGTATGTACAGTTATGGTAGAAAGACAGAAGAATAACAACTCTGCACCATCGGTATGGAAATATGCGGTATCACAGTATTTTGAGAAATATGGCTATAAGAAATAGAAGACCTTTTTAAAGGTCTTCTTTCTTTTTAAAAATATTTACTTGAACATGTAATTTACTCTTGTTTAACGGCTATCTACAATTTATAATATGCATGTGTATTATGTCTTCATTAAGATAAAAACACGTAAAAAGGACTAGCAATTTCTTAAGTGATATGTTAGTATATAAAAGCAAGTTTAACAGGAGGTGTTAAAATGAGAGAAAACGTAACTTATAAATGTACAGTATGTGGTGAAGAAAACTATATTGGTACTAAGAATAAGAGAGAACATCCTGAAAGACAGGAAATCAAAAAGTATTGTCCAAGATGTCAGAAGAAAACAGTTCACAAGGAAAAGAAATAAGCCTAATGGCTTATTTTTTTATAGGGTAAAGCAAAATGATTCAAACACTTCAAAATGGTATTATGGATGTCAATACGTACATTGTATCCAATGATAAAGAATTGATTGTTATTGATCCAGGGGAACAGGTGGATCTTATTTCAGAGATTATTGACAACTCTCAACTTACTTTTATTGGTATTCTTATTACACATGGACATTTTGATCATATTGCAGGAATTGATCCATTAGTAGAACGTTATAATGTGCCTGTCTACACATCAGCTCGCAATAAGATCATCATACATAATTCAGAATTGAATCTTTCAGATATGATGACTTCTCCGTTTGTACCTGAGGCACCTTTAACGACAACGACACCTCATATGAGTTTGGGTTCATTTGAAATAGATGTTATTGATGCTTCTGGTCATACATTTGGAGATGAAGCATTCTATATTAAAAGTGAGAATGCGTTATTTACCGGTGATGCATTGTTTAAGGGCTGTGTAGGCCGCCATGACTTTCCAACATCTTCCTTGGGCTTTTTAAAGAAGACAATCAGGAGAATAAGAGATCTTCCATTTGATGCAGATATTTATCCTGGTCATGGAGAAAAGACAACGTTATCTTATGAACGTGAACATAATTATTATATTAAAAACATAGATTGGAATGGCTATTGATGTCATTCCTTTTTTATTTTCAAATAATGGACTGGCAGAGCGATTTATTAATGATATATTTTTGTTATATTACAGGTTATGAGGATGAATGTATGAGTAAGAAACAAAAAAAATCTAATATCAAATTTTATATCAAGATAGCCATTTACGTAGCTATTTTGATTACTGGAACACTCTTTTCAAAACCGATTGTACATTTTTTTACCCAAATGTTTAAAGCGGAAACTACTACAATACAGAAGGTTACAAAAATTGGATTTGAGGATATTGGTGAACTGGCAACTGAATCAGCGTATGTGACAACTGTATCTGTTACAGATAAATCAAGAAAGATTTTCGATATTACAATACCATTAACTGAATCTAAAATAATCTATAGCTATGATTCTATTATCAAGGCTGGATATAACTTCAATGATATTAAATGGAATATTGATAATGAAAAGAAAACAATAAAAGTCTCTTTTCCGAAAATGATCATTATCAGTAATGATCTAGATGAAAAAAGTTTAAAGGTTTATCATGAAGACGAAAGTATCTTTACTAATGTCACTATGAAAGAAAGCAATAAAGCACGCATCAAGATGAAACAGAAAGCTTTGAAAAATGCCCTCGCTAATGGTTTTGAAGCACGTGCTAGGAAAAACGCTGAAGTTATTATAAAGAGTTTCTTTAAACAGCAGTATAAAGATTATAAATATCAAATAGATTGGAGATAACATGATTAAGAAGATCGTTATTGGGATTGTCATCCTTGTTGTATTATTTTATATGGCATTAATATTTACTAGATAAAACAATTCAGATTTTTCTGAATTGTTTTTATTTTTTATGAGAAAAAACACCCATTATCAAGAATATAATAATAGGAGATGATTTTATGGATGAATTATTTGAAACTCTGATCTATAAGGCATTGAAAAATGAAGCAACAGATATTCATATGAAATTAAAGAAAGACTTATCGATTTATTATCGTATTTATGGACAGTTAAGGCACTATCAGACTTATGATAAACAATTAGGAGAAAGGATCATGAATTATATAAAATATAAGTCCTTTATCAACGTAAACTATCGTCTGATGCCTCAGACAGGTTCTTTTAATTATTATATTAGTGATCATATCTACTTTCTTCGTGTTTCTTATCTTCCAGGCATTGATTTTGAAAGCATAGTTATAAGAATATTGAATAATCATGAAAAAATAACAATCAATGAATTATCAGAAGTAGGAGATTATTCAAGATTTCTCAATGAAATATGTCATAAGCATTCTGGTCTATTTCTTGTAAGTGGAGCTACTGGAAGCGGGAAGTCGACAACGCTTTATGCACTTCTTGATCGTATTATTGAAATGGGTGGAAAGAATGTCATTACGCTTGAAGATCCTATTGAAATGATCAAGGATCACTGTCTACAGATTCAAATTAATGAATCATTAGGCATTACGTACTTTGATACACTAAGACAAATATTAAGACATGATCCTGATGTTATCATGATTGGAGAAATTCGTGATGAAAAGACTGCTGCATTAGCAGTGACATGCGCATTAACGGGACATCTTGTATTAAGTACAATCCACGCTTCATCTGCATTGCTTGTCATTAAGCGATTATTAAATATGAAAGTGAGTCTTTCAGACCTGCAGGATATTCTGATTGGTATTGCTTCTCAAAAAATTAAATATGATGAAAAAAAGCACAAGGTCATTCTTTTACCAGAGATATTAACGAAAAAAGAAATAGATGTCTTTCTTCATGATCATGAAGTAAAATATCATACTTTCAAAGAGAATGCTTTGATGCTTGTTAATAAGAAACATTATGATCGTTATCTTTTTGAGGAAGAACTGAATGGATAAAGATTATTTCTTTTTAAGAACCTTTTATATGTTATTAAAACAGGGTTATGGACTAGAAGAAACCTTACTGATCTGTGAGGATATCACACGTTTTCCTTATGTAGATACCATGATAGATCAAATGAAAATAGGAATGGATGTCAAAGAGATTATTATGGAAGCACCACTGCCTACATTGTTTCTTGAATTCTTTGACTTCTTCTCAGAACGTTTTACTCTTGCTTTAGCAATTAAGAACAGTCTTGATATTTGTGATCATGTAAAAGAAATAAAGAAGCAGCTACGCAAGGATATGACTTATCCATTGATGTTAATTGTATTTATGATTGGTTTTTCTATCTTTGCGACAACTATTTTGTTTCCAAAAGTATCAATGCTTTTTGATTCTTTTTCAGTTGAACGTCCTTTCTTGTTAATTGTAATGATCTATATCATGAAAATGATTCCTATTCTATTTATAGTTTCATTTATTGTGATAACGTTTCTGTTTCTTTATCTTCTTTATGCCCTGAAGAATAAGAAGTATCTGATTATTGAACAGTATCTTAAAATCAAAGGCATCAACGTTCTTTTGCAGAAGTATTTTACATTAAAGTTTGCGGTGTATTTTAATGAGTTATTAAAGGATCATATTGATGCACATTCAATCATGAAATTGCTTAATGAGAAGATGAATCACAGTGATATTAAGATTATGATCTATGAAATATATACGAAAATGAACAATGGTCTATCGTTTGAAGAAGGGATGTACAATCTCGAATATTTTGATCCACTGTTTATACTGATGTATAAGCTTTTTTTACAGAGTCCTCAAGATGTAAAATCACTGCAGGGGTATATAGATTTAACTTTGGAATGGGTTCATGTACGTATCAATAAAATGGTCAAGATTGTTGTTCCAGCAGTCTATAGTTTCGTTGCGATATTTGTGATTTCAATCTATCTTGCGGCTGTATTGCCACTTATGAATATAATTGGAGATCTTTAAAGGAGGTAGCTTTTATGAAAAGAAATATGGGCTTTACACTTATTGAACTGATTTTTTGTTTATCGATAATCCTTGTTATCTTATTGTTGGTTATACCTTATGTAACAAGCAAAAATGATATTGTTAAAAATAAGAGCTGCAAGGCGCAGATCGAAGTTGTCAACTCGCAGATTATCTTATATGAAATAGAACATGAACAGTTGCCAACAAGCATCAGTCAATTGACATCTGGCAGCAAGCCTTATCTAACAGAAAAACAGGCGACTTGTCCTAATGGCAAATCAATCTATATAAGTGATGGACAGGCCTATGTTAAATAGAAAAGGGTTTACCCTTGTAGAAATGCTGCTGAGTTTATCAGTAATACTAATCCTATCAGCATTTGGCTTTACTTGTCGACTTCCAAAGGTGAGTGATGATGAACAGCTGAACTTGATTGTCAATGTACTTACCTACGCGAGGATGCATGCAAGCACAAAAAAAGAAACCACCGATGTAGATGTTTCAGATAAATCACTGCATATCTATAGTGAACATATGAACCGTGAAATTCATTTAGGACAGGGCTATCGCTTTTTAGCATGTCATCATTTCAGCTACAATAATACCGGAAGAATCAAGCATGCCAAAACCATAAAGCTAGAAACGCCTCATAAGCGCTATGATTTTATTTTTCAATTAGGATCAGGTACTTTTTATGTGGAAGAACAATAGGGGAATGACACTCATTGAAGCATTGTTTGCTTTTTCTATCTATGTTACTTTGATTATCTTCTTTGTGTCATTATTGACCATTCAAAATAGAAGTATGTATAAGATCAAAGAGAACAGGAAAGAAAATCAGAAAATTGAATTAAAAAGCAGGGGAGATGATCCAAAATCAGATCTCGTAGAGGATTTACGTTAATCGAAGTGCTCCTTTCTTTATCAATAACATTATTGATAGTCGTCAATATGACTTCCATCTTGCATCTTGTAAAAATAAAGAAAGCTGATCATGACTTTGATATTTCCATTGGTGTAAAACAGGTGAGTGAGTACCTGCTTGCAGGGGATATTAAAGAAGTAAATGATCAGCTGATCTATGAAGATGAAGATAAAGAGAAAAACATCATCGAATATGACAATCATCGACTTGTAAAAAGACCAGGCTATGAAACACTGATTACCAATATTGATTGTGCTAACTTCTATGTTAAAAACAACTATATCTATTTAGGACTAGAAAGAAATCATCATTCTTATACTTATCTTATCGGCAACTTGTATCATGGGGAGAAAAGCGATGAAGAAACTACGCAACAATAATGGCAGTATTCTACAGATTGTACTGATCATCTTTTTGGTACTGCTACATTTTATTCTTTTCATATCAATGATTGTTCGTAGCACGATACTTCTTTATGGACAAGAAAAGATTTTAAATCAAAGAAGATTAGTAGAAATTGAACTTGTTTATTTCTTTAAGAAAACAATGGCTACAGATATGCTTTTATCTGGAACAATACGTAATAATGAAGAATCTATTCATTATACAGTTGATAATATGGGAGATTACTATCTCATTGAATCACAGATTAAGCTTAAATCAGGTCAATATACGCTTTATCTTGAAATCTATGTGGATGATCAAAGAGTAAAAAAACTGAAGTATAAGGCCTAATTGATTATATTCTTCATCTTTCTTGAATAAGGCTTTTACATTAAGGCATTATTTTGCTATAATGTCTACGGTAAAAACTTGAAAGGAGATCATTACGATGATTAATGTTGGTGATTTAAGACCTGGAATGACTTTCCAGCTTGACGGAAATTTATTTGTAGTATTAGAATACTCTCATAACAAGACTGCAAGAGCAGCTGCAAATATTCGTGTTAAAATGAAGAATATGAGAACTGGAACAACTACTGAAACTACTTTCGGTAACAGTGAAAAAGTTGCAAGAGCACATATCGAAAAGAGAAAAATGCAGTACTTATATGACAATGGTGGTATGTTAGTATTCATGGATACTGAAACATATGATCAGATTGAAATTTCATCTGAAAACTTAACTTGGGAAATGAACTTCATGAAAGAATCTGATGAAGTTGAAATTACTCAGTTCGAAGGTGAAGTATTAGGTGTAGCTTTACCAGTCAATGTTCCATTCAAGATCATTGAAGCAGAACCTGCAGTTAAAGGTGATACTGCAACAGGTGCTACTAAGAACGCTGTAATTGAAACTGGATTCTCTATCAGAGTTCCTTTATTCATCAGTGAAGGTGAAACTGTTATTGTTAACACAACTGACGGTAAATATGTAGGAAGAGCTTAATCATAAGCTCTTTCGTATTATAGAACTAGAAGTTATTCAAGTAATAATTCTAGTTTTTTATTTTATCTAGAAGTGATATCATATCACTGAAGAGAAGTTAATCATTATAACTTGAGACATCCATAAGGTAAGCTCGTAAACAACG